>NZ_JADBSZ010000348.1:0-16888 GCF_020246425.1 Microcystis sp. M079S1 | reverse complement strand
GAGGGATCGGGGGTAAAATTCAGGTACTTTTTCCCTGAAAATTAGGTAATTGACCCCCTCAAAATCGGTAAAACCCCACACCCTACACCCTACACCCCACACCCTGCCCCCACCAACAAACTTTTTCAGCAGACCCTAATTATCGATAAAAATCCTCTTAATTCTCCACTTCATTTTTTTCGGGAAATCTCTCCTCATCTTCCAATTTGTCGCTGATTTCCGGCAGTTTTAGCAATATTCCAGCGAATAACCAATAGTAAACAGAAACAGGCTCGACGGAGAGAGGATAATAGTAGGGGTTATAGCTAATAAAAAGTATAAAAATCCAGATACAGAGACCCCAATGCTTTAAAGCAGCATTTTTTACTTTTAAATAGGCTTTAAAGGTGAGAATACAGAGAATTGTCACCAGTGCCATAAAAGCGATAAAACCGATGATACCGATTTCGTGGACGAGTTTAGCGTAGTAGGTTTCAATTAGTCTTATCCCTTCTTCTCCCGCTACATGAAGAGCGCCACTGCTGGCTCTGCCTAAACCAAAACCAAAAAGCTGTACATATCTGAAGCTCAACTGCATTTGATTGCCTACAAAGTCAATGGGAGACGAATATAGCCAGCGACCGATAAAATTTAGCCCTCTTTCCTGAATAAAGGGAATTAACGTCACCGCGAGCAGGGAAATCAGTCCCAAGATTCCCAATTTTAATGGTAACTTTCGTTTACTTTTGCTAGTAACAATAAAAAGAACCAAGTAAAACAAAGGTACTAGCAAAAAAGGTAATCTTTGTCCAGAAACCAGAGTCGCAAGCAAGACTAAAACCATGGCCACCCAACCAGCGACGCGCCATCTTTTTTGCGGATCACTAAAACTGGCTGCGTAACTGATGACGCTGCTAGATACTAAGAACCAACCCCATTGCCAGGGATCAGAAAATGTGCCGGGGAGACGAATTAAGCCTCGATCGGGATTATACAACACTGAACCCCCGACAAAACATTGAGCTTTCAAGCTGGCTTTGTCGGTAATATCTGGATAAAATTGGCTGTCGGATTTCGGGACAAGAACTTCCAGTTGATTGAGGAATTCATTATCAGGACAGATACCTTGGACGAGTAAGAAGTATTGAATTAGGGCTAAACCGCAACAGACTAATATCATCACGATTAAAACCCGATTAACCACGAATAAATCTCGTTTTTGCTCGATTAGATAGTAGCCACAGAGAACTAGGGGAATATAACTGAGGAGGATTTTTAATCCCACAATTCCCCAGGCAATTCCTCCTCGGGGCAGATTGACAAAAAGAAAAGTTATCAGGCTGCTGGCAAGTAAAATCAAAGCTGTGAGGAGAAAAGGCTTGATTTGGGGGCGTAATTGTTTAAAAGTTTTGGTTTTAATTAAAATTGCCGCTAAAGCGGCGAAATAAAAGGCATCCTTGGCGATTTTGTAGAGAGCATAGGAGGGCTCTATGCCAATAAAGTTGCCCACTACCTGAAAAACTCTCACCACAGACAAAGCGAAGGTATTACTCAGGGGAAGATAGATGATTAGGGCCAATAATCCCAGACGGGGATGGATAAAAGAAGCGACCATGGCGGGAACTGCCCAAATTCCTAACAAGGCCGCTTTTTTGCCAAATAGAATCCCTAAAACTAGACTGATTATTGTAGTGGCGATCGCTAATATAATTAGTAACAGGGAGTTCTTCTCTTTCATGCCGTGCGGGTTGAACAGGTTTAGCAGAAAGTGTACCGGATTTTTGCCGAGATTCTCATTCTCAATGGCGGAGGTGGGGAGCTTTTCAGTGATCAGTAAACAGTGAACAGTAAACAGTAATCAAGTGAGGTTCTTTTTGTTTGTGTTAGGCAATAGACGGGGTTATAAGAGATGAAACCCTTATAGAGAAAGACATTTGGCGATTTTTTTCAATTGTTTTCCATCTAGAACGAACTAATCAATTAAGTCTCTTGCCAGATAAGGATTTAGTCTATTTATGCCCCCCGATCGAATCATACCAAGTAACGAAGAACCCATCTGATACTGATCAAAGTTTCCTCTTGCTTCTTACCTCTTGCTATACTTATGTAAAATTTTATTTATCTCGATCTTGACTCCGTGGCCGAAAATCTTTCTTTTCAAGACCTTTATCAAGCTGGCATCAGTGCTTTTGAGCGTGGACAATATCGTCTTAGTGTCCAGCAATTAAATGCGGCTTTAGCCTTAATTTCCTTAGGCTCCCGAGAAGGGGGTGAGATTCAAATTTGGTTAATTTCTGCCCATCAAGGGTTGGGAGAGGGGGAGAAAGCTAGTGAAATCTGTAAGCAACTTATTACCCATCCTATCTATCAAATTCGCGAACAGGCCAAGCGTCTACTTTATATTATCGAAGCTCCCCGTCTCAAACGCCCAGATGAGTGGATGACGAAGATTCCCGATTTAGATAAACTTCCCGATAGTACAGCGCAATTTAAAAAGGGAACAAATAAACAGAAAAAAGAAGAATCCCCCGCACCCATGCAGTTAGAGCAGCATAAAAATACTGTTTTTAGCGGACTGGCGATCGCTATTGTTCTATTGATGCTCTGGTTTTTTGCTAAAAATAGCTAAATTACTTGACAATAAGCTTCTAATATGCTAATGCAGTTAGCTATCGCTCCTAAATGGGCGATTTCATAACCGTGGGTGTTTTGGGTGGGAAAACCTAAGCAAGCGGCCTTAGCTATATGACCGAATTTCATGGCGATGGAGGCATCGCTACCAAAACCACTAATAATGGCTAATTGCAGCGGTATTCCCGCCTTTTCGGCCGCTATTCTTAATTCTTGATTTAATTCCTCATCATAGATACCGTAACCATCCTGAGACAATAAAACAGGAGTGCTGCCATCCTTAATCGGATATTCAGGAGCGAGGGGACAGATTTCTAGGGCAATTAAAGCATCTAAGCGGTTATTTGCGGTAAAAAATAAGGCCCCTAATGCTCCTACCTCCTCCTTAGCTGAGGCAACCAGATATATATCCACCGCGGGGTTAATTACTCTGGCCGCTAATGCTAAAAGAATCGCCACGGAAGCCTTATTATCAAGGGTATAACTGGCAATGTAGTCTTTTAGTCGCAAGGGTTGTTTTCGGTGTTTTCCCACCACGACTCGACTACCGACGCGCACCCCGCAAGCGTCTAATTCTTCTGGAGTCAATTTCGTCTCTATCCATGCGGATTCCCAGGTGACGGGAGTGTTTTCCTGCTGTACTTTTTGCGGAGATTGATGGGAAATATGACGGGAACCAAAGGAGAGAATTCCCGATCTGGTTTCCCTATCACCGATAATATCCACCACTCCCTCTCCGTAAATCCAAGGAAAAGCTCCCCCAAGTTGGCGAATTTGCAGAGTACCATCGGGATTAATTGCTTTGATAATAGCACCAATTTCGTCTTTATGACCAGTAATAGCAATTTTTTTGGTCGAATCTCGTCCTCTAATTTTGCCGATGACATTTCCCGCTTGATCTTGCCATGTTTCTAATCCTAACTCTTGAAAGCGTTCTAGTAAAAAGCGATCGATTTCCGTTTCCATCCCACTAGGAGAATGATGGAGGACAAGAGTGGCAATAGTGTCAAAGAGGTGATCAAAATCCATATTTGTCTTGATTTGTGGGTCGAAAGAGAATTATTATCGAAACCGGAAATCGAAAAGGTTTTACAGGAACAATATTGGCGCAGCCATGACTCTTGGGTGATTGCCAGTTAGCATTTAAGTACCTCAGCAAAATTAATTACACATATCTAACCACCTCTTGCCTCTTGCCTCTTGCCTATCTTTACTAGGAAATTAATTTTGCACGACTACTTAATGATTAATCAAAGGTGCAGAATTAGCCAGAAAACCCGCAACTTTTAGAGACTCTACCACCGAATTGTCATCCTCTACCCAATAGTTTTGTCCTAAACGCACAAATTGACGCTGAGTTCCCGCACCGATGGTGGCAATAACGGGAACTTTTGCCTTTTGTTTGTCTCCCGATTGCAGAATACTTTTAAGAAGATTTTGACGATTTTGGTTGACGACATCTTGCAACGATAAATTAACCATCACCATTTTAATGGTTTCGATCGGTTCCGCATCTTCGACGATTAATTGTACCCGATCATCTCGGCGATCAACTTTTCCCCACACCATTAAAGTTGCTTCCTCCACTAATAATTTTTGCAGACGTTCGTAGGTATCGGAAAAAATCACCGCTTCCGACTGTCCCGAGGCATCTTCTAGGGTTAAAAAGGCCATGGGAGTCCCTTTTTTGGTCATAATTTTCTTGACGGCATTTAATAGGACAATTGCACTAACTTTTTTTCTGGTTTTGTGTTCTTCTAAGTCAGCTAAATTGATAGGAGATAGGACTTGAGCGGCTCTTTGTAAAGCTTTTAAAGGATGTTCGGAAACATAAAACCCCAAATGTTCTTTTTCCAGTTTTAACTTTTCCTGTAGGGAAAAATCTTCTACTGCGGTTGCACTGGGAGACTGTTCAAACTCGGATTCTTGTTTATTTTCTGTGTTACCTCCTAGCATATCAAAAATATTCATTTGACCACTTTCTTTCTCTTTAGTGCGTTTTTGCGCCCAAGCAACTACTAATTCTAAATCTTCAATTAATTGATGGCGATTAGGTTGAATTTTATCAAAAGCACCAGAATAAATTAGCGTTTCTAAAGCTCTTTTGTTGATTACTCGTAAATCAACACGCTCGCAAAAATCCCCTAAGGAAGTAAACTTTCCTCCCGCAGCTTCCCGGGCTTTTAAAATAGCCTCGATCGCATTTTCTCCCAGATTTCTAACTGCGGACAAACCAAAGAGAATTTTGCGCCCAATCGGGGTAAAATGTTTTTGCGAGCGATTGATGTCGGGAGGTTCGACATCGATATTCATTTTCTGACAGTTTTCTCGATACTTTTCCACCTTATCCTGATTATCGCTACTAGCAGTTAGTAACGCTGTCATATATTCCACAGGATAATTAGCTTTTAAATAAGCAGTTTGATAGGTGACGTAAGCGTAGGCAGTGGAGTGAGATTTATTAAAACAATTGGAGGCAATTAACCCGTTGCCCAGCAAAAAATTATGATCTTTCTCCACACCAATATCGTAAACGGGTTTTCTTCCCAAGGATTGACGACCGATAATTTTAACCATATTAGTAACTCAACTATCCAGATATTTTTGTAACGGTGCTAATGGAAATATGGCATTTCTTGGCTCAACTAGGCTCCCCAAGACAAAAAAATTACCATATTAATAACTAAAGTGTATATTCTACCTACAATAGGTTACGATCAAATTAAACAACATCATCGAAAATTTTGGGCTGAAACCCCGCCGTTTTAGGTTGGCTTTAATTTAAATACTAGCGCATTGACACGATATGTTCTAGAGTGGTACTGCCAGTAAAAATATTTTGGCCGCAGAGCTTGCGGTGTCAGTCTGTAGAGCCACTATGCAAACCTAGACAAAATGCAGCAGTTAAGATAGCCAAGAAACCTTGCCACTGAAGGCAAGGGCCTAGATCGTAACTTGACGAGAGGTCAGCGCTCGGTAGTGCGCGGATTGTGTTATGATTCTGGCCAAGCCATCAAGGGATTTGAAAAGGAGTAACACCATGAGTCTATCTTCAGAAGCCTATCGCCAAGCCCTCGTGCGGGATGGAGAACGGCGCTATCGCGAATGGCACCAAAATTATCACAACCAATGCCGTCAATCAACGGCTGAATACCAAGCTCGTTCTGCCCAACAACGTCCAACAAAGCCCTGGATTTCCTCGGAAGCCTACCGTCAATTTTTAGTCAAAGATGGGGAACGGCGCTTTGCGGAATGGCATGGCCAGTTTTTAGACTATCAACGACAATTTCTGTCCCGTCAATCCACCTAAACGGATGTCAACAAGTCCGCATTACAGCAATCTCTGAAAATAGTGGCCAGAGTCCCCGAAAAAATAGCTAATACCAATTTTCAATAGTCCTGGCAGGCATTCTACCACCCCCCCCTTGCCCCACCCGAAGTCGGGTAGGCAAGGGGGGGGTATCGCATCTCAAAAGCTATTGACAATCGGCTAATTTTGTGATCCGTGTGGGCATTTCAAGTGATACCAGTCAATAAAAATAGTTACGAAATCTTAACATTTAGTCGATTTTTGTTTAACAGTTGAGATGAGAAATTCTACTCAAGTATGCCTGGATCGCCCTCTGGGTAAGCAAATCACACGAGGTTCATTTTGTCAAGGGTTGTTAAGATGTGTTTACCTTACCATGTTGCTTATTCGGTATGAACTGTGTAATATACTTATTACTCTCGGCTCGCAGATCACTATAGATGGTGTTTTGACAACGGATAAAACCTACCCGAAGTCGAATTAGTTCAACTTACGCCAGTACAGGCAGTGGGTGGCTTAATCCAAAAACACCATATGTGGAAAATGAGCGAACCGTCAGTTTATCAATAAAAATAATTGGCTCAAATCAATCCTTAAACCTCTAGCTTGATCATGACTTTTCTGATAAGTATCTCTTTATGGCTCGTGGAGGGCCTACTCAAATATCAGCCTAGCACGGAGCAAAATCCCCCCACTGGTTTGCCTGTATTTACTTGTCCTAGTTGTGGTTCTCACCATACTATTAAGAACGGTTATCTTCCTAAGGGGAAACCCAAACGTCACTGTCAAGAATGTGGTCAACCGTTTGTGATCAATCCCACTAATAAAACTATCTCTCCCGATACCAAGACAATTAATCGATCAACTCTTGCTCGAACGAATTTCCTGACGAGGAATTGCCAGAGTAACAGGGGTAAATTGGTCATGTTTACAAAATTATGTCAACAATAGACTAGCGGCTGTACCCCGTCAAGTAAAGGTTTCGGACAAACCAAAAGGTAAATTGCTCATAGAATGTGATGAGATGTCCCCTTTTGTTTTTTCTAAGACGATAAAGGTCTATATTTGGCGGTTAATTGATAGAAAGACAAGGGAACTTATTGGTGGCCATTTAGGATATAGGAGCCGCCAATCAGCCAAAAAACCTTGGCCAAGTTTACCCAGTGTTTACCGACAATGTGCTGTTACTTACACTCATTTTTGGGAGTCCTATAAGACAGTAATTCCGAGTAAACGTCATCGAGAGGTAGAGCCAAGAAACTGGTCAAAGTAATCCCCTTGGAAGACTTAATAATACCTTTCGACCAAGGATTTCTCTGCTGGTGAGAGAGAGCCTATCTTTCTCTAAAAAAATGGAGAATCACCTTGGGGAGTCCTTTGGTATTTTATCCATGACTACAATCCACAGCAAAGCAAAGCATTAAGGCTCCATCATCACTACCGAATCACCACCCAGAAAAATCAAAAGGCAAAAGCTTGATCGAAATGTGTAATTAATTTTGCTTAGGTACTTATCCAACAAGGTTTTTAGATTTATTCAGCAAGCCCTAAATAATACCTTTCGACAAAGGATTTCTCGGCTGGTGAGAGAGAGTCTATCTTTCTCTAAAAAAATGGAGAATCACGTTGGGGAGCCCTTTGGTATTTTATCCATGACTACAATGCACAGCAAAGCAAAGGATTAAGCACCTATCACTACTACCGAATCACCACCAGACGGTTCCCCAAGCTCGGCGTTTATGGGCTAACCAAGTTGACACAATTTTTGCCTTACTTTTATGAAACTACCCTGCTTGCCCGACTCCTGCAAGCAGTCTAATAATCACTTTCAAAAATTAATTATCCAAGAAGTCTATTAATTACTATTTTCGACTGTGGGAAGAGGAGAAGGTGATAAAACTGGAGGAGCGATCGGTTCAATTTTATCCTCATTAACCGGGGGATTAATCACCTCTGGAACAGGAGAAGGAGAAGGGGAAGGAGAAGGAAGGGGAGAAACTTGAGGACTCGGCTCCGTTTCAGGAAGGGGAACAGGAATAGGAATTACTTCTTCTGGGGTGGGACCAGGAGTTAATTCTGGAGTCGCTTCTGGAGTAGGAATCACCTCTGGGGTAGGAGTCGGGGATGGGGTAGGAGTCGGGGAATAAATGGGAGTCCGTTGACGAGAAGGTCGTCGGATAGGGGGAAAATCTTGAGAGGGAGGAGGAATGATTTCAGGACTAGGAGAAGGTTCAGGGGTTGGTAATGGTTTAATTTCCTCATTTTTGGGTAAAAGAGCCATAAATCCCCGATATCCTAGGGCAAAAGCCCCAATTGTCACCGCAAAAATCAGCAAAATCGACAGCCAAGGATTCTTTTTTTCCCCAGAATTGGGTTGAATAACCACAGTGGGGGAGACGGTTGGTTTTGGGGGTGTAGAGGACTTTAATCGGGGACTATGGGGAGAAACCGCGATAGTCGGTTGGGTGGACAAATCGGGGGCTATTTCTGCCAAAGCTGCTAACATTTCCCTAGCAGTAGCAAACCGATCCCGGGGATGAAAACGGATCGCTCGATCAATTACCATAGCTAAATTAGGATTAACATTTTCTGCCTCCTGTCGCCAGAGAATTTCCCCCGTGCGCGAGTCAGTTTCTAGATATTGAGGAGTTTTTCCCGTTAATAAAAAAATCGCCGTTAAGCCTAGGCTGTAAAGGTCACTAGAAAAAACCGGTCTCCCGGCGGCCTGTTCTGAAGCCATATAACCGGGGGTGCCAAGGGCGATCGAATAGGCACTTTTTCCCGTAGGATCGAGTAAGGTGGCGACTGCTTCTTTCATTACCCCAAAATCGATCAAAACGGGCAAATTATCACTATTTCTTAAGATAATATTATCGGGTTTCACATCCCGGTGAATAATGCGGCGACTGTGAATAAAATCAATAACAGGCAGCAAATTCTCTAAAATCGTCCGCACTGCTGAGGAGGATAAATTTCCCTGTCGTTGCTGTTTTTGGGTTAGTGTCTCCCCTTCAATCCACTCCTGCACCAGATAGAAGTGATTATCTTGGGCAAAATAACCGTATAAACGGGGTATTTGGCGATTTTGTTCCCCCAATTCCTCTAAAACGCTTGCTTCTTTCTGAAAACGTTCTTTTAACCATTCTGGCATCCCCTCACTTTGAATGGCCGGCTGCAATTTTTTAATCACACAGCGCCGTTGAGAAGGCATATTCGTATCGATAGCGATATAAGTTTCCCCAAATCCCCCCCTAGCAAGGGTACTAACAATTTGGTAGCGATTGTTTAAAAGCACTAGATTCATTACCCTGAGAGTGCAAGCGTGGTCCTAAATTGTTCCTAGACTAACATTCTTTTGTTAAGGAAAAAGTCAAGGGAAAAACTAGAGTCAAGTCTAAGGAATCCAGCGACGGATTTTCGTCCACAAAGGTGCATTATCTTGACTACTCATCTCCTGAAAACTTTGATAACAATCGTAGGCGCGATTAAGATGGGCGGTGATTTCTGTAGCATTGGGATGAGAATTGCGATCGGGATGCCAATAACACAAGAGAGTTTTATAATTATTCTCAATCCGGCTAGTCGTGCTCAAAGGAGTAATCCCCAAAACTCGCCACCAAACGGGATTAGCCGACTCTATAATCATCACGGCCAAGGAGCGAGGCGAAGGATAGAGAATTTGGGCGATTAATGACCAATATGACCCATAACACACCCGATAAACCGCTTTAACCCGCTCTTTTCCCAACTGTTGACAAGCTTGTAAATGCCATTGACGAAAATCCCTCCGCATCTGCTGATGAGTTCGCAAATCTCGCCTGGCGAATCTGCCCTCAGCTAGTTTATTAGTCCCGATAGTGTTAAAGTTACCATTAGCGATCGCTTTTAGATCCCAGTAGAGATGATAAAAAGGATCTTGACCCAAGGCGAGACTTTCCAGAATTTCCTTAGCGTAACCTCTAGCCGGATTTAATTGCAATAATTCCCCTAATTCCCGACAAAACTGCTCATTTTCGGGCATACCGCGCCATTGCCAATAGTTAACATCCGGTTTTGCCAGAGACTGCCTATATACACTGCGCCACACCTGCGGAACAGTACAGGCGATCGGGGTGGCCAAGGGAGTAGCCAGGGGACAAAATTGACCCTTTAAAGAGCTTTCAGGAGCATCTTCTAGTAAACAAGCAAGATGATAGGCGGGATGACTACGGGGCTTTTTTTGGGGGCTAATAAACCAAAAAGCCGTTAAAATGAGAATTAGGTACAAGAGTAGAGAAAGAATTTGCTCCGCCATCGCAACTTTTAGTTAGTCTGCTCAGTTACCTGAAGAATTATAATTGGTGCTATGGTCGCTGAAAAGTTCTTTGTATCTCGGCTGATTGTCAGAAATCTACCGAAAGGAGGTTGTTTGCAGTAGGCTAATCTAGCTAACAGGCTTCTGGGAATGATATACGGAAAAGTTCGCTGCAATTCCGCTAAAATGGTGTGATATGCCGAAAGTTTTCCCATATCCTTACTCTGGTTATTCGGAAAGTTTCTGTATAATTAATAGTTAGATAAATCCAAAAATACTTTAAATCACTTTGCAGATGTGTGTATTAGCTGAGCAGATGTGTGTATTAGCTGAGGTTAGAAACTGGACTGCCTTCATCCTCACCGTAGTTGGCGGATGCATAGCTATACAGACGTATTTAGGCAACCAGAAACAGCGTCGTCTGGAGAATAGCTTTCGACTGATGGCCATGTTTAGGGAATATTTGCACGAAGGGGATATAGAAGCTTGGAAAAATATTTTTCATGCTACTTCGGAACCAGCGGGAGCGAAGAAAGGATTTCTAGTGCAAGTTATCGACGGCAAAAGTTTACAACGTCCGCTATCTGATCTCTTCAGTGAGGGTCCCCCTGACAATGGTGCTGTAGAGCGTATGGCTGAGTTCTTTGACTTGATCAGTAACGAAGCGCTCAATAAGACAATTGAAATTCGCCTACTTTACTTTCAGCTAGGACATTTGATGGATACTATACATTCCTGGATAACAATAATAGATGGCCCTTACGGTGAAGGTACCCTCTTAGAAGCACAATATCCCGACTTTGATCGCTTATATAAGAAGAGGATGATTGATGCTAAATGGGCAAAAAAGACCTATACGCATATTGGTTAGGTACTCATCGGCTGTCTTATTCTTTAGTGTGACAGGACCCATTGGGGTGCGTTCCCTCATGCGAGTCCTACTGCTGCAGCGATCGATTTTGGGGAACACACCATGGTCATTGATTAAAGTAAATGATAATAAGCTAAAAACGTCTAGGCACAGCGACGGACGGGAGTGCGATCGGATATAGACAAATATGGGGGCATTTTACCTTACTTTTTGGAGCCGTGATCTGTGTGCAATATGACATGATTAATAGTAGAAACAGCGAGTAAAGAGCATGACCACCTATCAAGATGTTCGCCGGCAAGTTGAGAATCTCACCCCAGACGAGCAACTTCGCTTGTTAAAAGAGTTAGCTGTAATGGTACGTCGCCCTATGCTTGTTAAGCCCAAGCATAGCATTATGGAACTGGAAGGACTAGGAAAAGAAATCTGGAATGGACTTGATGCTCAAGAGTACGTTAATCAGGAACGAGCCTCATGGAATGGCTAATGCAACTACAAGGTCAAGTTGTGGGTTTGGATACCGCGCCACTCATTTACCTGATCGAGCAAAATCAGGTATATTTAGGGCTTGTTCGTGCCTTTTTTGGGGCGCTAAGTCGAGGCGAGTTTCAAGTTGTTACCTCTACGTTGACGCTGACGGAAGTTTTGGTGCATCCATTACGCTCAGGTAATGTAGAACTTGCCTGCCAGTATCGTGATATTCTTCTCGATCAAGAAAACTTAATTACAGTACCTATTTCTGTTGAGATTGCCGAAGTTGCCGCCCAGTTAAGAGCAAGACAAAACTTGCGAACTCCAGACGCAATCCAGATTGCCACTGCTATGGGAGAAGGTGCTATGTTTTTCTTGACCAATGATGCCCGTTTAGCTGCTGTCCCAGATTTAAAAGTTTTGGTTTTGGATGCTCTGTAACAGTACGCCAATCTGGTAGAGTTCGTTCCTTGAACATTGATTAAAGTAAATGATAATAATCTAAAAACGTCTAGGCACAGCGACGGACGAGAGTGCGATGGCTTATGATGGGGTTGTAAATTTTTGTTACGAAGTGCAGATATGGTAGGGTGCGTTCCCTAATGCGAGTCCTACCGCTGCAGCGATCGATTTTCAGGAACCCCAACATCCTCACCTATTACCATGAAAGGGTATAATAAGTTTACTTAAGGTCATCAAAGAGGTAACAAAACCTTAATGGAAAGTCGTATCCATATCCATCCAGATATTTGTAATGGAAGACCTGTTATCGCTGGAACCCGAATTCCGGTGCAAACAGTTATGGAATTTTTAGGATCAGGGGATTCTATTGAAGAAGTAATTGAATAATATCCTTCTCTGAATCGAGAAGATATTTATGCCTGTATGCAATTTGCAGCAAGATTGATGGCGAATCACTATGAAGTCAGAAAAATTGCATGAATGGTTTTTTCTTTGATGAAAATTTACCAGCTAAAATCCTCTTCACTCCATCTTTACCGATCATTTTTAGGGAGAAGTCCAAGGGATACGGAAATTTGGCAATATGCAAAGGATAAAAAACTGGTTATTGTTACGAAAGATACAGACTTTTCCGATCAACTAATGCTTAATTTTTTTTGCACCTAAAGTAGTACATCTCCGTTTTGGCAATATACGAAAACGAGAATTTCATCAGTTTTTAGCTCGTATTTGGCCAGAAGTTGAAGCTTTGGTTATTGAACATAAATTAGTTAATGTCTATTTAGATAGAATTGAAGCATTTAGATAATTTTTCCTAACATTCATTGCGATATCGCTAAGGTGGGTAATGCCTGCCTTACTCTAGGGAAAGTCCAGTAATAATATCTTCTGGGGGAATCCCAGCCTGAATTAAAGTGGTTGTTAATCCTTCTTCAAGATTATCATCTTCAATGACAATTTTATTTTTCAATAAACGAGCGTGAAATAAAATTGTATTAATCCACGCTTCTTTTTCCCAACCAGTCATAATTATTAAAAAGTTGCCTGATTCTGGATCACAAACTGGGGTAATTTTAAGGGTTTGTAATCGAGGTTGCATCGCCGACTCTTTTCTGATAACTTGAGTCAGAATATCGGCATAATTTACTGTGTTATCCATTCGCAAATTATCTCCTTTTGAGGATTATAAATAATTAAATTGATTCTATTACGTTTAATAACCAGTTGGAAAATAGCTTTTTTGAAGTGTTTTAAATAAACCGCTTGACTAATGCCCAAAAAAAGTTTTCTTTCAGGTTCTTGTGAATCTAAAGCCCATTGGTATAATTGAAGTTGTCCTATTGTTTTTTCTAATTCACTGATAACTGAAGGCGTATCAAAGTCTTTGATTTCTACGGCAATTTTACGTTCTTCTTTTTCCGCAGCAAAAAACTTTTCTGCTCCTAAATCAGCTTTAAGCAAGGTTTTTTCTAAGGTTAGAATTAAAGGATCATCAGTGATTTTCCAACCCTCTTTTTCTAAAGTATGACGTAATGATAAATGTAGATCGTCTCGTCTGGACATCCTTATAAACCCTGCTTAAGAGGTTCGATTTCTATTCTACTACAGTTCGCCCTAATTCGGATTTATTATGACCGAAAAAGCGGTAAGGTGGGCAATGCTCACCCTACTATTTCTATTTTCGCTTGGTCAGGCTAGAGACTAACCCTAATCCTCCTAATCCTAACAAGGCAACAACAGAACTCAGTGCAGATCTGGTAGGGTGCGTTCCCTAATGCAAGTCCTACCGCTGCAGCGATCAATTTTGGGGAACGCACCATGCTCATTGATTAAAGTAAATGATAATAATCTAAAAACGTCTAGGCACAGCGACGGACGGGAGTGCGATCGGTTATGATGGAGTTGTAAATTTTTGTTACGAAGTGCAGTCAGATTGAACAATTGGTGCTGAAATCTTGGGGAAAAGCTGATGTTATTTCCGCTGATTGTCAGTAATCCACAAAACGGGGTGATCTGCAGAAACTTTCGGCATATCCTTGCTCTCCTTATTCGGAAAGTTTCTGGATAATTAATAGTTGGATTGCAAGAGTAGAAAAAGTAGTAAAATAGTTCAATACCCGTAAAACATGAACAAAACATGACTACTCTGTTGCAAAAAGCATTCACAGAAATCCAGAAACTGCCAGAGTCTCTTCAGGATGAACTTGCTCAACAATTGCTGGAAGACATTGAAAGTGAATTAAAATGGCAGCAAAGCCTTTCTAACGAAGATATGGAATTGGGAGCTTTAATAACAATGGCACAGGAAGCCCTGATAGAAGAACAAGAGGGGAGAACAGAAGATAAAGGCTTTGGGGAAGAATGAAGTCAGCCAGAACCAAGAGGTTTCGTCAACTTTTTCTCAGTTTGCCGCAAAGGGTACAAGAAACAGCCAAGAAAAATTACGAGATTTGGCAAGAAAATCCATTTCACCCCAGCCTAGAGTTCAAAGAGGTGAAACCAAGAGAAAAAATCTGGTCAGTCAGAGTCGGCATTGGATGGCGAGCATTAGGGATTAAGAAGTCAGATGAAGAAAAGATAGTTTGGTTCTGGGTTGGGTCGCACTCCGAGTATGACAAGATTCTAGGTAAGAATTAGGAGCGATCTAACCAATCACTGCACCGGACCTTGTGCTAAAGTTATCTACATCATCCAAAGTCATTGGCGGCGAGTGAGTTTCATCGTTAGCCAGACGAAGCGAGTACACCGCTAGAATCTGGGCTATATGATTGGAGTGTCAAAATGAAGAGAGAGACAATTGCCCTCATTGCAGCCTTCCTTGCTCTAGGAACTGCCACCGTTGTACTCGTGACGACAATTTTTACGCAGCGAGGCCCGACAGCACAACAGCATCAACTGGCAGCGCAAAGAACGGCTCTTGATGATCAGGGAAAGATACTCGCAGAGCAAGAGCATCAACTGAACAAAATGCAGGCTATCGCGGCTCGAACGGCACTTAAAAATTCCCTCGCCCTCAATGGGAAAGAAAAGCCTCTTCCCCCCCTAAATAACTCGGATTTACTTGACATTAAATCCACCGCTTCGGAGATGATTGAAAGTTGGCTTGGCTTGGCTGGTATGCGTAAGTTGCCCGTCCCTCCGAAATTAGATAAACCGCTCAAGTCATTTAGAAACCAATGGGCAAAAACTAATCCCACTGTCACCCCTTTTCTGGGACTGTGGCATGATGTAGAAAAATTAGATGATCGTGGTTATTTCGGTAACTCTTATTTTTTGAGTATTTTTCCCTCTCAGGTGCAGGGGCAAGCCTGTGTTTTACAATTTCGTCCTCAGCAAACATTCATGGGGGAAGTAGAGGTTGAGCAGATTCTCTCATTGTCAACGGCAAAGGTGATCAATGGTCAACTCCTCAGCAGCCGTTTGCGGGCGGATAAATCTACCATTGTGCAAAAGGACTTCGACAACGGTTATCCTGCAGAATTTTTGCCTGTTTTATTTGGGCAAAATGAAATCGTTATTTTTGCCTCCCAATCCCCGCCCCAGTTACCCCCTGAGTTTCCCCAAGATTTGACATCTCAGGTAAAGCAGGAACTGTCGAATCGAGGTTGTACAATGGACTAGATGTTAGCGATCGCTATCGCTGTAGGGTGCGTTCCCTCATGCAAGTCTTACGTCTGCAGCGATCAATTTTGGGAAACGCACCATGCTCATTGATTCAAGCAAATGATAATAATCTAAAAACGTCTAGGCACAGCGACGGACGGGAGTGCGATCGCTTATGATCGAGTTGTAAATTTTTGTTACGAAGTGCAGTCAGATTGAACAATTGATGCTAAAACCTTGGGGGAAAGCTGATGTTATTTCGGCTGATTGTCAGGAATCTACAGAACGGGGTGATATGCCAAAAGTTTCCATATATTCCTACTTTGGTTATTCGGAAAGTTTCTGTATAATTAATGGTTAGCTGGCCCCGTAATATCACGATGTATCTGATTAGGAGCGATGTTATGGGACTTAGTGAAAATTTTTTACAGCCAGCATTGTCAGATGATTTTTACTGGCTCAACGAGCCGACGCATTATCGTTTGGGTAATGGCTTGGAAATTTCTACAGATGAAAAAACTGATTTTTGGCAAAACACGCACTATGGTTTTCAAAGAGATGATGGGCATTGCTTATTGATGCGACAAGTTGGGGATTTTTCCCTAATGACCCAAGTAGAATTTCAGCCTCGGGAAAAATATGATCAATGTGGCCTAATGGTGCGGATTGACAGTCGGAATTGGATAAAAGTTTCAACGGAATATGAAAGCGAACAAGCTAGTCGGCTTGGTTCTGTGGTGACCAATTTGGGATATTCTGATTGGGCAACGCAAGACATTTCTTCACGATACCGCGAAATGTGGTATCGCATCAGTAAACGGGGGAGCGATTTTCTGCTAGAGAATTCTTATGATGGGCAGGCTTGGCTGCAAATGCGGATCACACACTTACACAAGATAGCCGACGATTGCCAAATCGGAGTGTATGCCTGCAGCCCGATAGGCAAAGCGTTTCGCTGTTGTTTCAAAACCTTGCAAATCTCAGACAATCAGTGGCTGGTAATACCAGAAGCCAGCTAATAACTTTATGCACCCGACTGGCACTTATGCGCCTTAACGCCTGGCTTGTTGTGGTTCACGGCTTGTCTGTCTTATGCTAGCAGCAATTCTCATTTTGAAAACAAAAGGGCTCTTCCGAACTTGTCATGTAAAATTAAAGAAAAAATAGACAATTATTGCTGACCAATAAAACAATAATTTATCTTTAAAAGCTGACTATGCTTGCAATACAGCAATTTATTGGTTAAAATATAGACAGCCAAGACCAG
>NZ_JADBSZ010000347.1:0-14907 GCF_020246425.1 Microcystis sp. M079S1 | reverse complement strand
TACGGAGACAATCCCTCCTTAGGAATCGGTGTGATTAAATTAGTAGTAGAGTCGGAAACGGCAGCGGTGAGGACTGCTCAAACCCTAATCGAGCGGACCAGAGAAGAAATCACCGACCAGTCCAGTCAACGGCAGTTAATTAACCTAATCGAAAGTATCATTATTTACAAATTCCCCCAGAAAAGTCGCGAGGAAATTGAAGCTATGTTTGGACTAAGTGATTTAAAACAAACGAGAGTCTATCAAGAGGCGCTGGCCGAAGGAGAAGAACAAGGTCTAGAACGGGGTCTGCAAGAGGGGGAACGTCTGGTGGTGGAAAACCTGCTCCGAGTCCGTTTTGGTGAGTTAGACCCAGAAATTCAAGCCATTATCAGCCGGATTTTACAACTGTCTCCGGAAGAATTTACCCCTTTACTCCTCCATTGTTCCAAGCAGGAACTCTTAAAGAGATTTCCCCCGGAAAAGTCGCAAGGAAATTGAAGCTATCACCCCCCTTATCAAGGGTAGGGTTAATTCATGAATTAACCCTACTATGAGAGTTGATTGATGAATTAACCCTACGATGAGAGTTGATTGATGAATTAACCCTATGAGGGTTGATACTAAATCCTTTGAGTAACCCACAGAAAACGGGTTTCTCCGAGAAACCCGTTTTCTACTCATGCACTCATGCAAAAAGGGGAATAAATAATCAGTCTTTAATAACCAGATTTAGTATGATTCATGAATCAACCCTACTACTTCCCCCGGAAAAGTCGCGAGGAAATTGAAGCTATCACCCCCCTTATCAAGGGTAGGGTTAATTCATGAATTAACCCTACTATGAGAGTTGATTCATCAATCAACCTACTATGACTGGACCAGGGGAGCAGGGAAGGGAGGGAGACCCTCCCTTTTATCGTTCCAAGGTAGAACCCTGGAACTAGAAAAAACTAAAAACCCAATCCCGATAAAGGGATTGGGTTCTATTCAAGAGCTAAAGTCAATCACTTCAGACCTAGATGATGTTAGCACCCACTAAGTTGTTACTGTTAAAGCCAACCAACACGATCGAGGAAGCGTTAGCGCCCCCAAAGAAGTCAGCACCACCATTACCTTGAATGATCAAGGTGTCGGCACCACCACCATCGGAGGTAATAGTAAATACGCCCGTGCTAAGGGTTAAGTTACCAGACAAGAAGTAGTTGGTGTTAGCCGCCAAAGCGTTACTCGCTGTGCCAATACCCGAAATTGCTGCCGCGGCAAAATTCAAGTCGAGTTGGTCACCATTGGCGCCACCAGTGAATTCTCGGATGATATCTACGTTGGGGACAGCAGAGGTACCAACTGGTGCAAAGGTAATAGTTCGAGCGGCAGTAAAGGGATCTGCCGCCGCACCACTAATCGCAGATCGAGCCGCACTGTCAGCGAACGCTTGGAAAAATGTGTCGATACCGCCGCCACCGGTGAGTTGGTCTGTACCAGCGCCGCCGACAATAGTATCATTACCACCCGCACCGCTAATACTGTCTCGCAAACCACTACCAACTAATCGGTCATTACCTTCCGAACCAGTGATGGAGATGGCAATGGTAGAGGGCGTACCCTGGTTCATCACCAGTGCCGCACCATTGGTCATGTCAGAAGCGTCGATTTCGTCCGCCGTCACTGCACCACCAATATTCAAAGTGGAGTTACCAGTGATGGTAATCGCATTAGTTACGCCGGTGGTATCAGGCAGGGTGACAGCCCCAGTAATTGTGTGGCTGGTGGCGGCATTGTTGGAGTTAATGGTAAGTTGCTCGATCGGTCGATCAACGTTGTTTAACGTCAAAGAGGCCACCGTGATGTCGATGTTGACCGGTACTGCCGTCCCATCGATATTCAGGGTGAGGGCATCGGTAGTGGCAGTGCCTTCCGCTTGAACGTTTAACGCACCAGTGTTGGCAAAAGTTGTTAAGGTGTTATTGCCCGCATTGAAGCGAATAGTATAAGCACCAGCAGTCCCCTCTTCTAGGTTCACCGTAGTGATTTCATCACCGATAAGGTCAGCCCGTAGGGTAGCGCCAGCAGTACCAATACCATTATTAATGGCAGTAGGGTCAAGATCAGCTAAGGCTAAGGTTTGGATGTTGGTAATATTGTCATCCTCGGTCGTAATCCCTTCGGCATTAGCGGCGGTCACTCTTAGGGTGTTAGTCCCTTCACCACCATCGAGGATATCCGCACTGGTAAAGCCGTTGACCGTGAAAGTATCATCACCGAGACCACCTGTAAAGTCAATGGTTCCGGTACCAGATATCACGGATAAATCGCCCTCAAACTCGGAGGCATCTAGCTTGGTAGCGGTGTTGGCCAGGGCATTGGTGAGGGTTAGGTCTTGATCCCCAGTGATGGTTACTTCCTCAATACCGACGGCAGTGAGAGCCACGACGCTGGCCAAGCCCTCAGTAGCGATCGCTAGTTGCTCGTAGCCATCGGTACCAGACACTGGATTGAGAGTTAGTGGACCAGTAGCTTCATTCAAGGTGAGTGTCACCGCATCTTCGTCACCGGCAAGAGCGGCATTGGCGATGGTGATGGTGGTAGCAGAAGCAGTGCGGCTCAGAGAAACCTTTTCCACTGCGGTTTGAGTGTCGGTCAATGAGAAATTGCTGATACTATCAGCAACATTGACATTCTTGAGACCAGTGACGCTGGCTCCCAGAATGGTCAAACCACCATTACCCGTGTTAGTAACGTTAAGGGTCTCCACATCGGTGAAGGTGGGTAGGACGCTTTGACCAACAAAACTAACATCAGTCCAGAGGACGGTTAAAGTGGGGTTAGTGCCGGAACCAGTCAGTTTATCACCACTGTTCAGGGTTTGGTTAATCTGCCCGAAGTTGTTGACGGGGGCGGCGAGGAAAAGGTTAGAGGTTAAATCGTCCTGGCTAGCAGTCAAGGCGACGCTATTGCCAGCCCCACCGGCTTGGGCGGCGGCCAATAGGTTAGCGGCTAAGGCCTCAGTAACACTAGCCTCAGAGGCATCGACGGTTTCAAGGATGCTCCAAGAGGTGTTGTAGTCTTCCTCGGTAAAGCTAGAAATACCTTGCAGTTGGAACTGGGCAGCGAAATCGAGGGCTACTTCTGCCCGGTTGAGCAGGGCCTGTTGGATGGCAGCGGGCTGGTACTGGTTAAGGACGATGGGAAAATCTAAAATATTGGGGATGCCGTTGCCATCGCTGTCGGCGGGCGTACCATCGGGATTGGTGAGACTGAGCCATTCAACCCAGTAGTTAATCTCGTCGACATTTAAATCGGCTTCTTCTAGGCCGTAGGCATTGTTAAAAACCTCTAGAACGTACTGCCGTCTGGTGGCATCGGTGGCGGCTCCGGGGGCAGCCAAGAGGGGATAGGTTTGTTGGGCTGCGGCCGAATTGGCGAAAACAAGAACCGTTTCTTCCCAAGTCAGGGATGTCAAGCTAGGGTCAGTCTGCCACAAGCTAATGTCAGAGGCTGACGGAGCTTGGGAAGCATAAAGAATATTTAACGAAGCGTATACTTCTGTACTGATTGCCATGTTTTTAATCTCAACTCCTCACGGTTATGATAATTTGAGTCCGTCCAGAGGTCGGGGGACCACAACGGCTACTCGGATAAAAGTGTAACAAATTTTTCTGGTTTGGGCAAGTAGAAATCCTGTGGACATAAAAAAGTTATTCCTTGATAGTCTGATGGAGGCTTGACCGTAAATTTTTCCCGCACTGAAAATCGGGAATAGGAAAAGCCCTCCCGACCATGTCCTAATTTTCCCTTCCCGAAATGGTCATTGTAAGGACTGTTAAATCCTGTCCCTTGCTCTCCAACTTGGTACTTGGTCTATCGCCTATCTGGGAAGAAAATAGACTGTTCTTCTTTTCCCTCGCACGGCAAAGACTAGACGGGTTAGGAAAGTCAAGCCTCCCTAGTTCTCATAGTACCAAATCGGGGCAATACCGGCTTGAGTATTTACAAAAATACAATCTAATGTGGTTAGCACTCCCGCTTGATCGCGATAGGCATCGGCCAGATCCCAAAGCCGAAAATTAAAGGATAATAACCAATCGGCGATTTCGGTTAACAGGGGAGTTTTTTTGCCATAGCCTCGATAGAGCCAGCATTCAAGAAAGAGAACATCGACTTTAGGTAAGGTTTTGACGGCCCCTTTGAGTATAGACAACTCCGAGCCTTGGGTATCAATTTTGATCACTTGGGGATGGGGTAAACCAAGTCGGGCAATTGCGTCATCAATTGTTAACATTTGCACCGAGATGGGGGTGGTGGGCTGACTCTCATCACCGGTTTGCAAGAGGCTACTGCTCACCACGTCCGTGGAAACATTCATCGTCTCCTCGCCGGAGGTTTCACCTAGGGCGTATTTATACAGATGAAAGGAGGGATAGACTCGCAGGATTTCTGAGATTAATTCTCGATAGTCGCTGCTGTAGTCGATGAGGGGTTCAAATAGATAGAATTCAGCTTCCTGCAGCACCTGTTTGATATAATAAGACCAGCCACTATTAGAAGCACCCACATCAAAGACCACCCTTGGGGTGTAACCTAGGTTTTGTAACCGTTTAAATACCTGTCGATCCAACTGGAGGACTTGAGGATCTAAGTCATCAAGCATTTTTTGATAATCAGACCTTAATTGCAGTTTTTCAGAGTTCATATCCTTGGAATTTCTTCGGGTTTATCTTTTTCGGTACAATTTCATCACATAAGTGCCTGTATCTAACTGTTCTCCTGTATCGTACCACTGGGGGAGTGAGTCGCCAACAATTTCTACTAATCCGGGATTCCAGGGTGCTCTAGCACTGGCCCTAGGATCAATGACAATTAATGAAAGATTATCCCTATCCTCTGGTGTCATCTGCCCATTATAAAGGGGGAAATAAACTCGTTTATCCTCAGACTTGAGGGCGTAGAATGTTGGAAAATCAGCATAAATGTGATCCTGAGGATTAATTTTGTTGTCGAGAAAGTTTTGTACTTTAGTATAGTCATTCTTTTCCCATTGTTCTAAGGTAATTTGCGCTAGGGAAGGTAGTCCTAGTAAGTTGGCATAAAATAATAAAACCAAAAAAGCTATACTAATAATTGTCGCCTGAATTTTGCCAGTATTTTTTTCTAAAATATTATTAAAACTCCAGCCAATACAAATGATCAAGGGAAACATCAACATCCAACTATAATAAAGTGGATATTTCCCCAGAAAACACATAGTAGTTGGTATGGTAATAACGCTGATCAAGGCAAAAAAGGAAGGAGAACGCCACCGGAAAGATTTGGTCAATAGTTCATAAAATATCAAGATGATCAGCAGTAGTGACAGTGGGGGAAAAGACGCATCTCTCAAGCAACCACCACAAATATAATCTTTGTCAAAAAGTTTGCTCACTCTGGAAAATATTATATCAATGACACTTCTGTTAAGGTTGGCATTGGCAACACTCTGACCCAAAGTCAGACTAACAAAATCATCCCAAACACCATTAGTTGAGTAAAGTGCATAAAGAAATAACATTCCTAAAATAAACCCCCCGCCTAGAGCGACAAATTCCCGCCAAAATCGCTGAAAGTTGAAAAGGAGTAGGATAACGCCAAAAATTATGGCAAAGACCACTGCTGACAATCCAGAAAGGGGAAAGAAAAATCCAATAATTGTCATAGTAAGACATCGGATTTTAGCATCTTTTATTAAAAAAGCTCCCCAAACCAGTGCTGATAAGAAAATGCAGGAAGTGTCGTACCTTCCCGATGTATAAATAAAGGTAATTCCTGCTGGCAAAAGACAACTAACCACTAAGATGATTCTTAGCCAAGAAAACTTAATTAAAGCCAATTTCTTGATGACTAACCAGATTAAAGTGATGCTAAGAAGCATTAACACATAATTAAAAAGCCTAACTTTTTCAATACTAAATCCCAAAACTTTTATCCATAAAGCCAGCAAAACTGTATAAAGAAAAGAAACGCCAACATGGAAATCTTGAGCATTTTGATGCCACCAAGCAGCCGAGGTAAAACTGTCGTATAAAGCTAGATTAGCTGCTGGTTCTGCCAACATTACTTCATCTATCCACACGGGTTGTAATCTAGATCCAAAGAATATGCCTACTAGCAAAAAAGCAATTCCTAAACCGACGAGAATCAAAATTTCACTGGTTAAAGATATATTTTTTTTCATAATCATTACTCACCTAGTTAGTTTGTTTGTTTGTGAAAAAAATGATTGATGCCTAAGTTTCTAAGCTGAAAAATAAGTAGCTGGCATAACAGAAGCACACCAAAGTAAAGCTTGATGGAAGACATGATAATCTTGAAAAAAGAAAACATTGCCCCAAGAATTATCGAGGGAATAGGCAGAATTACAGTAATAACTAACGTCGGAACTGCCCCAAATACGATAGATAACTAGATGCCAATGATAATCTCTTTCCTTCATAGCATTGACTAAATCTGGTAATTTATTCATCGCTCCCGAACGACCAAAAGGAAAATTTTGATCCCAAAATTCCGCAACTACCACGGGATAACGATAGTTGCCCATACCTTTGATTACTTCTAAATCAAAGCCTTCTGTGTCAATTTTAACTAAACCAATATCTTTGGGTAATTCCTCGGCATCGTGGAGACTAGCTAGGGTTTTAACAGTAACAGTAATAGTATCGTTAAATACTAAACCTTCGGAAAGAGAATGCTTAGTTAAACTGTTATAAAAGCTGGCATCTTGATAGGTGTTGTCGGCGGTTTCATCGGTGGCTATATGCAGTTCTTGGGTTTGATTTTCGGAACCGATAGCTAAGGGAAAAAGCTGAAAATTAGGATGATCACCGAGGCGATTTTTGAGCTTATCGATTACGGGAGGAAAAGGTTCAAAGGCATAAACTTGATAACCAGCTTGTAGGAGACGACTAGAAACATCGCCACGATTAGCACCAATATCTACTGCAAGACGATAGGGAAGATAGGAATATAAATAAGTCATTAATTCGATGTCTAGATCTTGAAAATATTGTTGATCGGTAATGACTTTATATTTTTGAGAGTGAATATCTTCAAAGATTTGGCGGTTCTCTTCGCTGATTTGATGGAGATTTTCTTGTATTTTTTGTATGGTGGCAAAAATAGCATCGCTTTGCTGTTGGTAAGCTTCATAAATTCTCTGGAAAGAATCGAGAATTAAATCACTATGTTTTTGGGAGTCTTGTCGCACATCCCTGGCTATTTTTTGGAAAGTGTCGAGAGTTAATTCCTGCTGTTTTTGAGATTGGCTGTGATTTGTCTGGAGTTTTTCCGTCAATACTTGAATATTTTTAATTATATCTACGGAAAACTTGAGCAAAAAGGCTTGATTTTCCAGTGATAAATCAGCCTTTCGCTTGGTTTCTGCATTTTCTTGTCGGATTTTCTCCGTGGAGTTATTGAGTTGCTCAACCTTAAAATCCAAGGGATCAAGCTGATTAAGTTTCTCCAGTTTTTGGATTTGTTCAAGTTGGACATGACTGAGTGAATCAAGTTTTTCTAGAAATAAATCTTTGACTGCTTTAACTCGCTGAACTATTTTATTTTTGGCTAATAATTGTTTAATCATGGGGTATATTTTAGGTATAGAGGATTAAGGTTTAGAGGGAAATTGATGAATTTCTCGGTTAGTTTCGGGAACTAATAGAGCCTGACGGATAAAGACGATTTCCTTTTGCAAGAGAGTTCCATCTATGGGCGATCGCCATTCTCCCGTTTCGTCATAATAGCGAAATCCCAACTGGTCTAACCAATGAATCATTTCACTAATAACTAGAGATTCCTGATCGTATCGGATCACGGATAGTTCGGCGATAATCAAATCCACTTGGGGGAGAAATGCTTGCGCCCCTTCTAAGACAAGATGTTCGGCGTATTGAACATCTATTTTGAGAATGCCACGCCCGGAAATCTGCTGCTCTGCGGCGATCCGATCAATAGTAGTGACAACCACTTCCAACGGCTGATAGTCTCTCAAATCGGCGGGATTAAGCAGGGAACTACAGTAAAAATCGGCAGAAACTTGCAAATTTAAACGTCCTTCTTCATTGGAAACCGCCACTTGCAACAATTCTGCTATGGGGATATTGCCGATAAAATAATCCCTAGCGGACTGCTCATATTGGGAAGTCAAGGGATCGATGAGAAGATAACGAGCTTCAGGGAATAATTGACTAACGGTAAAAGACCAGATGCCATGGGAGGCACCGACATCGATAACGAAATCCGGTTGATAACCCTGGCCTTGCAGACGACGCATCACTTGATAAACTGGCACATAGTCTTTATAAATCTTTTCGGGAACGGGTGGCTCAATAAAAGGCACGGCATCGATCGGCGATCGAGGTAAAATTGCTTCAAATCTGTTATCGGCTGCTTGTTCTTTTTCCAGGGACTGCCACACCCATTGATCGATCCCTCGATCGGAGAATTTTGCCGCTACTTTAACGGCATTTTCTCGCATTATTTGCTGATTTTCGGGGTCAAGAACGTAATCCACGGCTGCTGCCAAACTTTCAGGTGTATAATCACAAACCACACCGATTTGAAAGCGATTAATAAAGTTAGCCGCCGAGGTTTTATTACTGCCTAAAAGAATTACCGGGGTGTTAGCGGTGGCGAGGTTAAAAATAATCCGGCCGGGTAAACTAAGACGAGATAATTCTGTCCGATCATCTCTTTCGTCCATGGTTCCAGTGGGAACAATAACAAAGGGATATGCTTGTAGTTGTTGTGCTAGTTGTTCTTCGGGATAAAGTCCTTGGCTATAAAGTCCCCATTTTTCTAATTCTGCGGCAGATTCTTTGAGCCAATAATAGTTAGAATTGCCATACCAATCTAGTTTAATTCCTGCCCCTTGAATACTCTCTAAAAGAGATTGGAACCATTGGGGACTCCAAATGCTTCCTAATAAAGCTCCCCATTTTTCTTGACAGCGTTGGGGAGAAACTTGGGCAACTTCACTATTAATGAGACGGTGGGGAACGATCGCCGGTAGGAGCCAAAATTTGTAGCCGTACTTATTCTCGTAAGCGTTGCGGAGTTCGGGATGGGTGGCAAAACGAACGGAACATTTGCTTAAAAACTCTTTCATTAAAGCATCGGGAATCTCCTGAACGCAGATATTCTGATCGTCCATGATGTAGGTGGCAAGGGGAACGTTAAATAATTCCTTAATAGCGATCGCTGTCAGAATATCGCTGGCGTAATAAGGGACACAAAAAACTTTTTGGACTTGATGGTGTCCGAGAGTTTGTAGAATTGATTGAAATATCGCCGGTCGCGACATTTTCTTATGGTCAAGATGGAAGCTTAAGACCCCGAATTGTTGTTCACCGCCATAGTGATTATCGGAACGGATGGAAATAATCTCGCTATCATCGGGAAAGATTCTTCTGACCAAGGCTCCTGTCCCGTGACTTTGATTGACTTCACTAGCGGTAACGATCACAGGGCACTTGAGGCTATTTTTCTCGAATTGTTCAAAGCGATTATCGATGGGTTTTCCTTGTTCTAACGATCTCCAGAGCCAATCATCAAAATGATCGGCTTTTAAGCTTTTGGCTAATTTTTGACTGGAATAACGGAGCCGCAGTTGATTGCTTTCTATTCGTAGTTTCTCTATTTCTGCTAATAAGCTTTGAGCTTTATAATCACAGACAGTTCCTAGGTCGAATTCTTTGACGAACTGAGCGGCGGCACTATCTTTACGACCAACAATGATGATCGGAGTATTAGCAACGGCGGTAATAAAGGGAATGCGGGAAGGCAAACTCAAACAGGCGAATTCCGGCCGCTCTTGCTCGTTTTCAGAACTGGCAGTGGGAACGATTGCAAAAGGGGCTTGACGTAAGTAGTAGATGAGAGCATCTTGGCTGCAGTAACCTTTAAAAAAGATACCATCTTGTTCTAACTCTGCTTCTTGGAATTGCAACCATTGACGATTAGGATTGCCATACCAATCTAATTTGATCTGGGATTCTCGACATAATTGCCTGAGATTTTCTAACCAAGTCTGAGACCAGATATTACCGATCAAAATCCCTCTTGCCATAGAATCGGGGGCGGTAATTTCTGGTGGCATTAAATAACTTTCCACTAGGGGCGGTACAAACCAAATTTTCCTTTCGTATTTTTTGCTATAGGCTTGACAAAGGGGCTTAGAAATGCCTAAAACTAGATCACTATTATCGATTAATTGCTTAACAATCTCATCGGCCACAGCCCTGACATAGACATTCTGATCATCCATCAGGTAGGTACAAACGGGTACTTGAAAGAGAGATTTAATCGCTGTGGCTACATAAAAATCTTCCACAAAGTAGGGAATTACTAAGACTCTTTTCGGTTTTAAATAAACAAATAAATTTTGGATTTTTACTAAAATTTCCCCGTAGGAACAACCGCGCACATCTAGACAAAAATTCTGAACGCCAAAATCCTGCTCTCCTTCGTAGAGATTAGTGGTTCGTAAGGAGACTATCCCACTGGTATCAGGGAAAATTCTCTTTAAAAGAACCCCGACACCGTGATTCTCATTGATTTCGTTTGAAGATATTATAATATCATAACTTTTCTGGAATTTGTCGGCAAAATTATTCAAGTCGTGTAACGACAAACTAAGTTCTTTTTGTAATTCCTGATAAGAGGTGAGCATAATGATTAATTTTAATAGACTTTAACTATAGACATTCCATTGCCTCTGATACTAAATCCTCTTTAGAAGTTCTAGGGAAGCAGGGAGCGGGGAGCGGGGAGCAAGAAGCGGGGAGAAGGGAGAAACAATCCATAACTTGGGAGTTAATCGTACTATTAAAAACGGATTTAGTCTGACAGGTTTTCTCAGAAAAATAAAGTATAACTTCATTTTGCCTACTGCCTCGTCATTAAGATAACTGCCGTATTTTTCCTTGGTTATCCCTCTAGAAATTTTATATTTTTGGATATACCCTGTCAAATTTATTCTTATCCATCCCACAAAACCGAGATTGATCCTTGCAGGTCTTAATGTTTTAAGATTGTTCATCTCCTTTTTACTGACTTCGGCAACCGCTCTCACAATGACCTTTTTATATCACTTTTTGTTTCCCCATCGGCAATTATCATCTTACCTTGGCAGACTAGAACTGATGCACCACCCACAGAAACTTCCGTAATTTTACGGTTGTTTTTCTGAAACTTTAATTGTATTGTGCCTGGTCTGCCCATTTCCACTCCTTGGATTATTGTCCATTGATTCATCCCTTCCCTAGAAGATTCTAACCCCCCTAGGTTGAGAATTCCGAGACCAATTTGGGGCAGTATAGCACTAGGCTAATCTCATCGAACCCTTCTGTCATTTTTTGCCACAAAAGGGAGAGATGAGCCAATAAAAGCCCATCTCTTGCTAATTTATCCCTCTACTTTAGTGACAGCCAAGAAGACTTTACTTGTTACCATTACCTTGCATAGCTAAAACCGCATCGCGCAGTTTATCCGGCACTTCTTGCAGGTGATCCTCATCCCACTGGAAGAAACCGACACCCATAGTCAAAGAACGCAATTCAACGATAAAATCGTGCATTTCCGCTTGGGGTAGATAGGCCGTTACCTGATCCCAACCTTTCCACTCCGCAGAAGCTTCAAAACCCTGAATTTGACCGCGTTTACCACTGATTAACTGTAAAACCTTGGCGGTGTATTCTGAGGGAGCGAGAACCGTCACCAATAGAATTGGTTCTAATAAGACCGGATGACATTTAGGCAGTCCTTCCGTCATCGCTAGACGGGCCGCTTGTTTAAAAGCTTGTTCGGAACTATCGACACTGTGATAGGAACCATCGGTGAGGGTGACATCGATATCGACCACGGGGAAACCCAAAGGACCGTGACCGAGATATTCCCGCACCCCCGTTTCCACCCCGGGGATATACTGTTTGGGGACGACACCACCGACAATGCTTTCATGGAAGTGGAAACCTTCCCCCCGGGCCAGGGGTTTAATATCGAGATACACATCACCAAAAGCGCCGTGGCCGCCAGTTTGGTGTTTATAACGTCCGTGGGATTTGGTGCTGGTTTTGATCGTTTCCTTGTAGGGAACTTGGGGTAAATGGGTGGTCATCGGTAGATTATACTTGCGCGCTAGGCGATCGAGGGCGACTTGCAGATGAATTTCTCCCTGTCCCCAAAGAATCACTTCTTTAGTATCACCGTGTTGTTCCCAGTAGAGGGAAGGATCTTCTTCGATCAGTTTTGTCAAAGCTGAACTTAATTTCACTTCATCCTTGCGATTTGCGGCGGCAATGGCCAAGGCAAAGACGGGTTTGAGTTGTAAACCTTTGGGAAGGTCGGGTTTTTGACTGCCGCTGCTCACCACATCTCCGGTGGCGATTCCCTCCAAACGACCGAGAGCGACAATTTCCCCCGCTTGCGCTTGCTGTAAGGGTTGTTGTTGTTGTCCCATGAGACGATAGATACCACCAATCCGCACACCGTTCAAGGCCATGCCATCGCTAAGGGTTCCCTGCCAGATTCGCGCTAGGGAGAGGCGACCGCCCTGGGGAGTAAAATAGGTTTTGAGGACTTGTACCACCGCATCCCCATCCGCAC
The DNA here is from genome assembly GCF_020246425.1 of Microcystis sp. M079S1. Classification (NCBI taxonomy): domain Bacteria; kingdom Bacillati; phylum Cyanobacteriota; class Cyanophyceae; order Chroococcales; family Microcystaceae; genus Microcystis; species Microcystis sp. M079S1. The sequence goes on along the minus strand of NZ_JADBSZ010000347.1, from coordinate 2,289 downwards.
TGGGATCGAGACCGCGACGGTTGGCGGTAATCGTCGGGGCCGGTGTTTCTTCCACTAAAGCGGTGAGGAGATGACGCACACCATAGTCCCGTTCCGCCATACCGAAGAACACAGGTACTATCTGATCGGCTCCCAGTTCTTGTTTTAAGTCTTGGAGAATTTCTTCCCGGGAGGGGTTAATATCTTCGAGGAGTTCTTCTAAAAGATGATCATCAAATTCGGCGATCGTTTCCAGCATTTCTTGTCGAGCGATCTGTTCTTCTTCCTTGAGGTGGTCGGGTAAAGGTACGGGATCGGCGGGACTGTTAGCATGGTAATGATAAGCCTGTTCGTTGATTAAATCGATGAATCCGATAATTTCGTTGTTCTGACGGATAGGATATTGCTGGGGAACGAGGGGACGACTAGAAACGGATTTGAGAGCTTGTAGGACTTCGTTAAAGTGACTATTACAGCGATCCATCTTGTTGATGAAGATTAGATGCGGAATTTCCCAATCATCGAGGAATTTTAGCAAGGGAGCCAGGGTGAGAACTCGATCAACCACCGGTTCACAAACGATAATAGCAGCACCGGCCCCGACGAGGGCATTATAGGTTTCACTGGCAAATTCGATCGAACCGGGGCAATCGAGAAAGGTAAAATTTAGGTCTTGGTATTGACTATGGGCAACGGAAACTTCTACACTCATCTGTCGATCCCGCGCTTGCGTGGAACTATCACTGACGGTATTGCGATCGCTGATTTTACCTTTTCTGGTGATGGCTCCTGTTACGAAAAGTAAACTTTCCAGTAAGGAGGTTTTTCCACTGGAGTAGGGGCCGACAAGGGCCACATTACGGGTGTTTGCTCCGATACTTTGATTCATACAGATACCCCCAAGAATGATTTAGTGATTAGTTGCGGCGATTGGGCGATATTTACCGAAAATGTCGGATGAATGCCCCCGCTACATTTTTCGACAAGATACTCACCTTTGCGGGGGATGAAATCCGACCAGAATATCAACCCCAGAGCATCGTTTTAATTCTACCATCTGTGAGTAAACTGTGTTATACTTAACTTAGCCAGTGGTCGAGAATTGTTAGATGCTAGTCGTAGAAGCAAAGCTAAAAAACGGAACCCCAGAGCAATATCACCAGCTTGATGAAGCTATCAAAACTTCTCAGTTTGTGCGTAACTCTTGTGTTCGTTATTGGCGGTCCAATCAAGGGACAACCCGTAATGATCTTCAAAAACTTTGTGCTGTACTAGCAGACAACAAAGAAACACCTTGGGTTAATAAATTAAACTCTCAAGCTCGTCAATCGGCTGCTGATAGAGCCTGGCAATCAATTAATAGGTTTTACCAGAATTGTCATGCTAAGATACCGGTCAAAAAGGGTTTTCCTCGGTTCAAAAAGCATAGCCGTTCCGTTGAGTACAAACTAACAGGCTACCAACTATCTGATCATCGACGTAAAATCAAGTTTACCGATGGCTTTAAAGCAGGAGAATTTGATTTATGGTGTAGTCAAAAAACCTTAGTTTATTATTCAGAGCAACAGATTAAACGGGTAAGAGTTGTTAGACGTGCCGATGGTTATTATTGTCAGTTTTTGATTGACGTAGAACGGCAAGAATACCATAAACCAAAGGGACAAATAACAGGAATTGACTTAGGTTTAAAAGAGTTTTATACTGACGCTCAAGGCAATACAGTAGAGAATCCACGTTATTTAAGCAAGTCAGAAAAACGACTGAAAAAAGCACAACGACGATTATCCAAAAAGTTTCGTCAAGGAAAGAAACAGTCTAAAAACTATCACAAGCAACGGATAAAAGTAGCTAGGCTTCATCTTAAAGTATCAAGACAACGTAAAGACAAAGCAATTAAAGACGCTTTGGCGTTAGTCCAGTCTAATGATCTGGTAGTTTATGAAGCTTTAAAGGTAAGAAACTTAGTCAAAAACCGTAAGCTTGCCAAGTCGATTAGTGATGCTTCTTGGTATCAATTCACTGAATGGTTGAATTATTTTGCCAAGATTTATCGGATTGTCTGTGTTGCTGTACCACCGCATTTTACTAGCCAAGATTGTTCAGTTTGTGAGACGAGAGTTCAAAAAACATTAAGCACTAGAACTCATCAATGTCCCAATTGTCAAACAGTCTTGGATAGTGATCATAATGCAGCCATCAACATTCTTAAAAAAGGGTTGAAATATTTGGGAAATCATCTCAACGGTACTGTTGGGCAAACAGAAACCGTCCCAAACGCCTTGGGAGAGTCCGGCCTCTGGATTCTTAATG
>NZ_JADBSZ010000346.1:0-7363 GCF_020246425.1 Microcystis sp. M079S1 | reverse complement strand
TGGTGGCAGGGTGTGGGGTGTGGGGTGTGGGGTGTGGGGTTTTATCGATTTTCAGGTGGTCAACTACCTAATTTTCAGGGAAAAAGTCCCGGAATTTTCCCCCCGATCCCCGCAATGGCTGGCACTTTTTGAGGGGAAAAAAGTCCAAAAGTCTTATCCAACAAGGTTTTTAGATTTATTCAGCAGACCCTAATTAAGGGCTAAACGGGCCAGATAGAAGCTAGTAATAGTTTTAGCATCGATCGATTCTCCCTTGGCGATCGCCGATTCCATTTCCTCAAAACTCATCAAAACCACTTCTAGATCTTCATCGGCATCTTGAGCGGGGGGCAAGCTTAATTTTTCCAGATCCTGCGCCAGAAAAGCATAGATGTATTCATCGGAATAACCCGGTGCCAGGGCAAATTTACCCAAAGATTGCCAATTATGCGCCCGATAGCCCGCTTCTTCCTCTAATTCTCGTTTTACCGTTGTAGCGGGGTCTTCTCCTTCATCGATCGTTCCGGCGGGAAATTCCAGAATTCGAGCTTGCAAACTAAACCGATACTGACGTACTAAAACTAATTGACCTGCCTTGGTGATCGGAACTGCTAAAGCGCCCCCTGGATGACGGACACATTCCCATTCTCCCTCGACACCGTTAGGTAAACGCAGTTTCGAGACTTCAAATTGAAAGACGCGACCTTGATAAAAAAGACGTTGTTGGAGAAATTGAGGCGGTTCAGACATAGAAAATTTGCAACTAGGACTTTAAGAATTAATATCAAGAAATGTCACCTTTGTCACCAGTGTTTCAGGTTATAATGGAAAATGCTGTCTTTACAGGTTAAATCTTTTTCGAGAAACCCCATGGCAAAAAAATCGATGGTAGAACGCGAGAAAAAACGCGCTCGTCTCAGACAAAAATACGAAGCTAAACGGGCGGAACTAAAAGAACAATTCCGTACCGCCGAGGATTTTGAAGAAAAACTGGCAATTCACCAAAAATTACAGGAATTACCCCGCAATAGCGCCCCCAGTCGTCACCGCAACCGTTGTTTAACGACCGGCAGACCGAGAGGATACTATCGCGATTTTGGTTTATCCCGCAACGTTTTACGGGAATGGGCCCACCAAGGTCTTTTACCCGGTGTGGTCAAGTCTAGCTGGTAGTCAGAAACAATATCTAGGGAAAATACCGGGATAGAGGCGTGGTTTTTGCGTCTCTATTGCCGTTTTTAGGCAATTTTTTCGATAAAAAAACCCTCGCTCGAGCGATCGAGGGTTAACCATGAATAGAAAATTTACCTAGACTACAGTAGCAGCTTTACGGGCAGCAGCGGCCTCCTCGGGATGAATACCGAGACGGGTGAGATTGAGACGACCTTTACTATCGATCTCCCGTACCTTAACTAAAACCTCATCCCCCACGGCCACTTCATCTTCGACCTTACCGACGCGTCCCTCGGCCAATTGGGAAATATGGATCATTCCCTCTTTCCCCGGCAAAACTTCCACAAAAGCGCCGATTTGGATAATGCGAGTCACGCGACCGAGATAGACCTCACCCTCATTGAGTTTGCGGGTCATATTGTAGATCAGTCGTTTAGCTTTTTCGGCCTGTTCCCCATCGGTAGAGGAAATGGTGACAGTCCCATCGTCATCGATATCGATTTTCGTGCCGGTCTGTTCAGTAATCCCTTTAACCGTCTTACCACCCGGCCCGATTACTAACCCGATCAGATCTGGATCGATCTTGATCGTCAATAACCGGGGTGCGTGGGGAGATAATTCCGTGCGGGGTTTTTCTAGGGTCGCTAACATCTTCTCTAGGATATGTTTGCGGGCCGGTAAAGCTTGTTCGATCGCCTTGGCCACCACTTCCATAGTTAAACCGGGGATTTTCATATCCATCTGGAGAGCGGTGATGCCGGAATCAGTGCCAGCCACCTTAAAGTCCATATCTCCCAGAAAATCCTCGATACCCTGGATATCGGTCAAAATCCGCACTTCTTCCCCTTCTTTAATTAAACCCATGGCCGCACCGCTAACGGGTTTTTTCAGGGGAACACCGGCATCCATCAGCGCCAGGGTAGAACCGCACACGGAACCCATGGAGGTGGAACCATTAGAAGAGAGGACTTCCGACACTACCCGCAGCACATAGGGAAATTCCTCCTGTGGGGGAAGGACAGGTACGATCGCCCTTTCCGCTAAAGCACCGTGACCGATTTCTCGACGGCCGGGAGAACGCATGGGACGAGTTTCACCGACGGAAAAGGGTGGAAAATTGTAGTGATGAAGATAGCGTTTTTCGTCTTCGGGATGGAGATCGTCGCCCAAATCCTGAGCATCACCGGGGGTGCCAAGGGTGGCGATCGAAAGTACTTGGGTTAAACCGCGATTAAACAAACCGCTACCGTGAACCCGACGGGGTAAAACTCCCACCCGGCAAGAAATTGGGCGTACTTCGTCCAGTTTGCGACCATCAACCCGCACCCCATCCTCAATAATTTGGGCGCGCATCAGTTTTTTGGTCAGATCCTTGAAGATATTACCGATTAACTTCGGTTCTTCCAGCGTTGGAGCTTTTAAGGGGTCTTCATCGGGGAGAGCGGTTATAGTTTCCTTGATCCGATTTTCGATCGCCTCTAATTTCTCATCCCGTTCGGTTTTGCTGAGGGTAAACTGGCAGAGAATCTGTTTAATTTCCTCTTTAGCTTGTTCTCTCAGGAAATTCTGCACGGTTTCGTTTACTGCCGGCACTTCCCGCGTCACGAGGGCAATACCCAACTGATCGATTAATTCCCGTTGAGCGGTGATCAGGTCGCGGACTGCTTCATAACCAAAATCGATCGCCTCAATAATATCCCGTTCCGGTAACTGATTGGCTCCCGCTTCGATCATCACCACCCCTTCGGGACTACCGGCCACCACTAGATCCAATTCTCCGTTATGGATTTCCTTGTAGGTGGGATTGATGATAAATTCATCCCCCAGTAAACCGACGCGTACCGCTGCCATCGGTCCTTGGAAGGGAATCCCTGCCAACAAAACCGCCACGGAAGCCCCGGTAACGGCCAAAACATCCGGGGGGACTTCCTCATCCATCGAGAGGGTCGTAGCGACCACTTGAATATCATCCCGCAGCCAACTGGGGAATAAGGGACGCAGGGGGCGATCAATCAAACGACCGGTCAGAATCGCTTTTTCCGGGGGACGACCTTCACGACGCAAAAATCCTCCCGGGATGCGCCCGGCGGCGTATAATCTTTCTTCGTAATCAACGGTTAAGGGCAGGAAATCTACTCCTTCTCTGGCTTTGGCTGTGGTTGCTGTCACTAAAACCGCCGTTTCTCCCGATTGGATCAGAACACTACCGCCAGCTTGGGGGGCTAAAAGCCCTATTTTTAGTCGAATATCCCTGCCATCAAAGGATATTGACTTGTCAAACTCTTCCATGTAAAGCTATATTCCTTTCTTTCACTTTTCTCTGTGCTGTGGCAATCCTAGCATTTTTTGTACCCCTTTCTGCCAGGTTTAGTATTCAGTGATCAGTGATCACTGATCAGAGTTGAGTTTTCAGTTCGCTGATTACTCTTTACCGTTTACTGATCACAGGAAAAAAGCTCCCCATCTCCCCACACCCCAATTCCCTGCTTTTAAACAGGATCTAACATTACTTGCTCAAACCGGCCAAAAAATGATAGTTTCATATATAGGAATAATCTGGTTAAGAAAAAAATGTCTTCCCTTGCCGCTTGCTGGCCTAAAAATATTTCTAAGTATTAGCAAAACTGACTGACTCTCAGCAGTTGGGCGGGATTTTTCCTAGCTCGAAGAACTCCAAACCAAGAAAATTAAGACAATTAAAAGAATTGCGTCTCTATTATCTGTCAGACGCTTCTAATGCAGAGAATTTGCGGGTTATCTTCAAATTAACCCCGTTTAACCCTATTTGTGGCTATCGATTATGGCTGAAAGTTACTTACTAGACAAACTGCAATCTGTAGAACAGACCTACAAAGAATTAACCCGTCGTCTAGCGGATCCCGATGTCACCGGTAATCCGGGTGAATTGCATCGTCTGGCCAAATCCCGCGCTTCCCTAGAGGAAACGGTCAACACTTACGAAATTTGGCAAAAAAGTCAAGAGGATTTAATCGGTGCGAAACAAATCTTCAAAGAATCCGCCGGCGATCCCGAATTACGGGAAATGGCCGCCCTAGAAGTGGCAGAATTAGAGGCAAAAATCGCCACTTTGGAAGACCAATTAACAATTCTGCTGCTGCCCCGGGATCCCCTCGATGAAAAGAATATCATGCTAGAAATTCGCGCCGGGACCGGAGGTGATGAGGCCAGTATTTGGGCGGGAGATTTAGTGCGTTTGTACTCAAAATATGCCGAAACTCAAAACTGGAAAGTTAGCCTTTTGAGTGAATCTCCAGCGGATATGGGAGGATTTAAAGAGGCAATTTTAGAGATTAAAGGCGATAACGTCTATAGTAAGCTGAAATTTGAGGCGGGAGTCCATCGGGTGCAGCGGGTTCCTCTGACGGAAGCCAGTGGTCGCGTCCACACTTCCACCGCTACCGTAGCGATTATGCCAGAAGTGGACGATGTGGAAGTGCATATCGATCCCAAGGATATTGAGTTAACCACGGCTAGATCCGGGGGGGCAGGCGGTCAAAATGTCAATAAAGTGGAAACTGCCGTCGATTTAATCCATAAACCCACGGGAATCCGGGTTTTTTGCACCGAGGAGCGATCGCAATTGCAAAACCGGGAACGAGCTATGCAGATTCTCCGGGCGAAACTGTACGATATGAAGTTACAGGAACAACAGGAAGCGGTCAGTTCCATGCGACGCTCTCAGGTGGGAACCGGTTCGCGTTCGGAAAAAATTCGCACCTATAACTATAAGGATAATCGTCTCACCGATCATCGCTTAAATCAGAATTTTTCCCTTGATCGCATTTTAGACGGCGATATCGAAGAGGTGATCCAATCCTGTATCGCCAAGGATCAACAGGAAAAACTGGCAGAATTAGCCGCTGCCCAAGAGATAGCTTAAATGTTCGGAGGAAGATTTTGCCCGTCTCGCTCAACTTATTTACTAATAATTTCGGCGGGTTGCGAGTTAGGAATCGGTTCAAAGTTGTGGTCGTCAGCCAGATATTCGGGATAGGTGGAGAATTGGGGTAGTATTTCTAGGGTAAAAGCTTCGGCCGCTTTTGAGCGATAGCGATTCGGGTTAATAATTACCGACAAAGTGCGTCGTACTTCCACATCTTTAATTCTGGTAGCGTGGATAACTCCCATTTGTAGTTCTTTTTCGATCGCCGTCACCGAGACAAAAGCCGCCCCTAAACCGGATTGTACGGCATTTTTAATCGCCTCGATCGAGTTAAGTTCCATCTCCACTTTTAAGCGTTTGGTATCGATCTCGCAACGAGTCAAAACCTTGTCGATGACTTTGCGAATCGTCGATTGGGAATCGAGGGTGATAAATTTTAGTCGATATAAATCCTCTTTTTGAATCATTTCTACCTTAGACAGAGGATGAAAAATCGGCAGGACTAAAGCCAGTTCATCTTCTGCGTAGGGGATAATCCGCAGGGTTTCTTGTAATTCGGCGGGAACTTCCCCCCCGATAATGGCTAAATCCACTTGACCGTTAGCAACGCTCCAAGAGGTGCGACGGGTGGAATGAACTTGTAGCTGTACGGATACTTCTGGGTATTTTTGCCGAAAAAGCCCGATCATGCGGGGAAGAAGATAGGTTCCCGTGGTTTGGGAAGCGCCGACGATCAGGGTTCCCCCTTGCAGATTTTGTAGATCTTCGATCGCCCGACAGGTTTCTTGACAGAGAGTGATAATTTTTTCGCCGTAGCTTAAGAGTAGGTGTCCCGCTTCCGTTAATTGGGCTTTCCGACCGCCTCGGTCAAATAACGGCACATTTAGCTGTTTTTCGAGGTTTTGTACCTGAAGACTGACCGCCGGTTGAGATACATACAGGGTATCTGCCGCCCGTTTAAAGCTTCCTTCGGCAGCGATCGCTTTGAGAATTCTCAGTTGGTCTAGGGTGAAAGGAATGTCGGTCATAGAAAGCCTCAAAAACAGCGACAGGAGAAGGGGAGGACAATAGCGACAAATCTTAAGCCAGTGCCGATAAACACACTGAATTGACAGTACCACACCACGGGGATCAATGCTTCAGGTAGTTCCAGTTATCAGTTATCAGTTACCGGTTATCAATTATCAGGAGTTAGGAGTTAGGAGTTAGGAGTCAGGAGACAGGAGACAGGAGTCAGGAGATAGGAGACTCCGAGACAGGGTGATGGGGTGGTCACTGCGTGCGCGTTGCGGGGGGGTTTTGGGGTGTTAGGGTTTTAGGGTTTTAGTTGAAATTCCCCCACTTCCCCACTTCCCCACTTCCCCACCCCTGACTGATTACTGATCACTGTTTACTGATCACTGAAAAAGGCTGACCCAGCAATTATCGGGTTGACTTTTGTGTACCACTTAATCGTTATTAACCAAGAATCTTAATGATATTTTAAGATTTTTTAAAAAACCGCCCCTATCCGAGATGAACGTATATCCTAGAGGGGAGCGAGTATAGATTCTTATTCCCGTTCGATTGCCCCCTAATTCTCTGGAGATCAGCACCCATGCTTACTTTGCTCCGTTCCCTGCTATTTTCCACCCTATTAAGTTTTGTTGCTCCCGTCCTCTTGGTGGGTTCTATTTTAACGGCTTTATTGGCCACCAGTCATGTCCCCGGCTTTACTTGGGTTTGTCAGACCGGTTTTAGCCAAATCCTGCAATTTTTAACCATTTTCGGCGGCGGTTATCCCCTACAAGGCCTGTTAACCATCGCTGTCACCTTTGCTTTTGTTGGCAGTTTATTCGATTTATTTAACTTTTACGTCTATCAAACCAATCGCGGACAGTAACAGGTAAAGGGTGATAGGGACTGTCTAGAATGGGAATGAGGTTTTTATGGGATCGAATCGTCTATGCGCCCTATTTTCTGCCGTTTTTGGCTATTAACAATAATTTCCCTGCTGCTCACCCTGAGTATCGGGATTGTCAATCCCCAACCCAGTTTCGCACGCTCGTGGATGGATTTACCTAAAATGTCGGATGAATGCCCCCGCTAAATTTTTCGACAAGACATCCAACCTTTGCGGGGGATGAAATCCGACCAAGATATTGACGGCGAAGCACGATTTTAATTCTACCATCTATGGGTAAACTGTGTTATAATTAAACTATCCAATGGTCGAGGATTAATCAATGCTAGTCGTAGAAGCCAAGTTAAAAAACGGAACACCAGAGCAATATCACCAGCTTGATGAAGCTATCAAAACTTCTCAGT
>NZ_JADBSZ010000345.1:0-9890 GCF_020246425.1 Microcystis sp. M079S1 | reverse complement strand
TTGGGGGAAAAAAATACATCTATCTGTCGGGTTTCGTCGCTGACTTCTTTGCTGATTTCGACGATTCCCAGGGGAGAAAGTAATTGTTCAAGGTAATTTTTGGCAAATTGGTCATGGGGTTTCATGGACTGAGCAGTTAATTGATAATTCTCAATTGTATAGTTATTAAAAAAGTGGGTTTAAATAACCCACTTCCCAGGTGATATTGGTAGTTTTTAGGATCGTAATTTTCAAACTGTGCCAGAAACTATGAGCAGCCATGGCAATTATTCTCCTTGTCAATAGTGAGCAATTGTAAGATTAGACTACCTCTTCGAGAAAATCATAAATTTTGTCTAATTGTTCCAAGGTCACTAAACCGTACTGCCAGAGAATCATCGGTAAATGAATTTTATCAGATTGGATCGAGCGCTCGGCCATAGCGATCGATTCTTGGGGAAGGGACAATTCCTCTTGCAGAAATCGTCGGAATTGGGAATAGGCAATCGTGGACATAGGGGGTTTTTTTTCCTCAATAGTATAGTATATCTCGTGATTTTAACAAAACACTACCTGATCGGTTTCAAGGACAGTTAGTCTCGCGAGCGTTTTTTCTGTATCTAAGCTATCTCGATGATAGAGAGTGCTTTTCTAAAAATCGCTGGCTCTCTTACAAATAGTCCCGTTAGATCGAGCAGAATTTTGTCTCTGTTTAATCTATAGCAAGGGTAAAGATTATTCAATCTATGACTTGATAGACTATAAAAATCTTAATCGATATGGTTATATCTTAAACAGTATAAATGCGTAATAGCTTCTAAAAGCCATACTTATATTTCCAGACAAGGGACACCTTCTATAAGAAAGTTAACACCATTTTCAAAAATCAAGGTCTTGAGATAGACTCAATCTTAATTTTATCTCCTTCTTTCACTCCTAATTCTTTCGCTCGGCCCCCGGCTAGTTCGATCACTTGATTAACCATGGTGTTTGGCCCATAGACAGGACAAGGATCCACAGCACAAGGGGGAACATTGAGCAAAACTGCCTTTACTATACCATCTTTTAGAAAAATCATGTCTAGAGGAATCGAGACATTTTTCATCCAAAACCGGGCCACCAGAGGTTGTGCAAAGGGAAATAGCATACCGCGATTTTTCTCCAAAGACGAGCGATACATTAAACCCTTGGCCTGTTGTTCGCTGGTTTGAGCCACTTCTAACTCAATCATCTCACCATTAATATCTGCTTTGGCCGTGATCGGTAATATTTGCCCTTGATTCTCAGTCGTAATCTGAGCCATTGAACTATTATTACCATTGAGATTAGTCGATTGACAACTCAGCAGCAACAAACCTAAAAATAGTATTAACTTGATCTTGAGCATAAATGATTTTTTACCAGTCATCACCAATAGTTATCAATACTTAATTTTTCTAGTATAAGTGGAGAATTAAGCAGATAAGACACTAACACAAAGTGGCGACAGCAAATATAAAGATAGTATTAAAAATATCTAGCATGGGGTTGAGCATCCTTCCTTGAGGAGAGGGGCAGGATTGCTAGAACGTATATACTAGGAAAATTCTCAAAGTTATTGGCCGATTTTCCCCCTCAATTTTGCCCTAGTCCGGCAGCAGTCGATCGCCTTCGTAGGTTAAAATACCATTGATCTATTGATCGATTATTGTAGGCTCAGGAGCAATCACCATGACCGCAGAAAGTATGTTATTTAATGGGGCGATCGTGGCGATCGTTCTCGTCCTCGTCGGATTAGCTTGGGGTTTTCTCCTCCTCAAAATCCAAGGTGGAGAAGCGGAATAGCTTGTTTTTCGGTTCATGGTTACTTTATTAGTAATCATGAACTAATTTTTCCCCATCAAAAGTAATTAAGAGAAAATCAATAACTAAAATTTTATAGCTATACCTATGACCACTCCCACGATCGAGTTTTTTGTCGGTTTATCAGAAGAATTAAGCGGTGTTAGTCTCCGCAAAAATAAAAGTACCGGGATTCGCAATGTCCTGATGACTTTTAAAACCCTGAAAGCGATCGAACGTTTCCAAAGTTTCACCACCCGCACCTACGGTGATCTTCGTCTCACCGATGAGGAAGGAGTGATTATAGTTATTCCAAACTCGACTAAGTTTATTTTTGGAGGAGATGAAGGAGATGAAATTCAACGGGTAGAATGTGGTTTTGAAATCACCGATGAACACTGGGAGCGTTTTATGCGCTTTATGAATCGTTATGCAGCCGCTAACGGGATGGGGTATCAGGATAAGTGAGAAGTGGGGTGATGGGGTGTAGGGTGTGGGGAGAATAAATAAAAATAATCTCCTGACTTCTGACTCCTGACTCCTGAGTTCTGATAGTTAAAAACCAGCTAAAATAAGGATAAATTTAGTCAAGAAACCATGAAAATAGCGATTACTGGGGCGACGGGATTTGTGGGTAGTCGATTGGTGGTCAAACTCTATGATCGCGGCGATGACATCCTAATTTTGACTCGCAATCCCGATAAAGCCCGAAGAATTTACCCAAAGTCAATCTATCCTAAGATAGAGATTATTCCCTATATCGCCACAGAATCGGGGGATTGGCAAAAAGAGATTTGCGGATGTGACGCGGTGATTAATCTAGCGGGAGAACCGATTTCGGAACGCTGGACCGGTGAAGCAAAACGAGCAATCGTCGCTAGTCGGGAAATCGGCACCGAGAAAATTGTCGAGGCGATCTCGCGTAGCGAGCGCGTTGCGACCGCACTGGCCGACCAGAAACCGAAAGTTTTAATTAACTCCTCGGCGATCGGTTACTATGGAACCAGTGAAACCGCTAGTTTTGACGAAAATAGCCCTCCCGGTGGCGATTTTCTGGCGGATGTCTGTAAAAAGTGGGAAACAGCCGCCCAAAAAGTTAAAGATTACGGCACTCGTTTAGTCATTCTTCGCACGGGTATTGTTTTAGGCAATGGGGGTGCTTTAGGGAAAATGATCCCACCCTTCAAACTATTTGCCGGCGGACCGATTGGCAGCGGTCGTCAGTGGTTTTCTTGGATTCATCGGGATGATTTAATTAATTTAATTATCTATTGTCTCGATCGCCCAGAAATTAACGGTACTTTCAACGCTACTGCACCCAATCCCGTCCGGATGAAAGAATTCTGTCAGATATTAGGGGAAGTAATGAATCGTCCTTCTTGGTTGCCAGTGCCAGATTTTGCCCTCGAAATTCTCTTGGGAGAAGGAGCAAAAATCGTCTTAGAAGGTCAAGAAGTGCTGCCAAAAGCCACTCAAGCGCTCGGTTTTGACTATCGTTATCCTAATCTAGAAGCGGCCTTACAAGAAATCGTCCCGAAAATGTAGAAAGCTGATACAATAGCCGGACCCAGTGTTCTCAATCTATTTTTCACTCCAGACGGGATGGGAGAATAAAGAGGCGGCCACTCTCACCCCGCGCAGTTGATTTAACAGGGGTAAATGACCGACGGGAGCGCTTAAATCCCAGATAAATTCTTGGGGGTATTTTGTCCAATTATTGCCATTTTTCCAGCCAATTTTCGGCCAGAGTTTCGGGAAATCTTGACCGACACCGAGCCATAATTTGCGCTGCACCGACCAACCGAATTTCCCTTCCGAATGAACTAACCAAAGATGATCAATAGTCTGAATGTCAACCTTGGGAAAAGCTTCTACTTCCGTAAAATAGACCCATTTCCTCTGTATTGCTCCTTCTCCTGCTAATTCACAGAGTTTTTGACGGGTGAGACTATCGGCAGTTTGAAAATCCTGTTTAGCCAATAATTCCTGTAAAAGTCGATAATCGATACCTTTAGCACTATCGAGGGGAACAACACCCGTGGGGAAATAATTAGCTAAAAATTCCTTGCTCTGATCGCTATTATCTTGGTATAGCAATTGATAAGCCTTACCTGTCACCAGATTAACAGGAGTGGGGCGCAGGGCCAATAAAAAATCTCTCAACACAGTTAGGCCACCTTCTCCGGCCCCAGCTAATTGTGTCAGGATTTGTAATTGATTTTTCGGCGACTCGGTGGCTAATTGACTCATCTTACGGGTAATATCCTCGCTTTGTTCTTCTACTAACACGCCATTCTGGTCAGTCATATCATCACTTTTAAGACCACTCCTTCTACTATTACCACTATTTCGGGGTCGCTGCTCGATTTTTTCCCGACAAAAAAGGGATTTTTAGCGGGTGGTTGATCGTACACTGAAAGAGAGAACTATTTTGGCTATCTAGATCACCGACGGTCAAAATTCCCTTGACTGAATCGGTGATGGGCAGAGATTGTAACAAAAATTATCGATTTCTTGACAAAAAACACCGATCATGCTATCAACTGAACCTAAAATCAGCAATTCCGGACAAAAATATTTAGCCTATCAAGATTGTCTATCCCCGAATCAAACCCTGTTCCCCCTGACAGCCAAGGTTAATAACCGCGATTGTCTAGAAATCGGTGGTTGTGATGTCACCACCCTAGTGGAACGTTTCGGTTCACCCTTGTATATTGTCGATGAAGTCACCCTCCGCACTGCCTGTCGTCAATACCTGCAAGGTTTCCAGACTCATTATCCTGGAGAATCTAGGGTAATTTATGCCTCGAAAGCGTGGAATTGTCTGGCTGTATCGGCCGTGGTCGCTAGGGAGGGATTAGGTTTTGATGTGGTGTCGGCCGGAGAAATTCACACGGTGTTAACCGCTTTAGACCAGATCAATAAAACCGATGTGCCGATATACTTTCATGGTAATAACAAATCGATCGCCGAGTTAGAATATGCGATCGAGCATAACTGCATTATTGTCGTTGATAACTGGCTAGAGTTAGAAAATCTGGTTAAATTAGGCGAAAATCGTCCTGATAACCCTATTCCGATCCTATTGCGGTTAACCCCCGGCATCGAGTGTCACACCCACGAATATATTCGCACGGGTCACTTAGACAGTAAATTTGGTTTTGACCCTCATCAAATCGAAGCGGTATTTGACTATGTTTTAGCTCATCCGGTGCTGAATTGTCTGGGTTTACACGCTCACATCGGTTCCCAGATTTTTGAACGTCAACCCCACCAAGACTTAGCCGCTGTGCTGGCAGATTGGTTTAAATTAGGTTTAGAACGGGGTTTACCCCTAGAGCAATTAAACGTCGGTGGTGGTTTAGGGATTCGCTACCTCGAAAGTGATGACCCCCCAAGTATCGAGGAATGGGTGCAAGCAGTGTCCTTAGCAGTGGCTAAAGCTTGTCAGGAAAGAGGTATCGCTTATCCGCTGCTCATTGCCGAACCGGGACGCTCTCTGATTGCCACCGCTTGCGTAACGGCCTATACAGTGGGTAATCGCAAAGAAATCCCTGAAATCCGCACCTATATCGCCGTCGATGGCGGAATGTCCGATAATCCCCGACCGATTACCTATCAATCGGTTTATCGGGCCGTGGTCGCCAATAAAATGAGTCAAGAATGTCAGGAAGTGGTGACAATAGCTGGAAAGCATTGTGAATCTGGCGATATTCTAATTAAGGATATTACGCTACCGAAAACCAACCCGGGGGATATTTTAGTGGTTTTAGCCACAGGAGCCTATAACTACAGTATGGCTTCTAATTACAACCGCTTACCCCGTCCGGCGGCGGTAATTGTCCACAACGGAGAAGCTAATCTCATCCTTGAACGGGAAAATCTGGCGGATTTGCTGCGTCAAGACCGTTTACCGAAAAATTGGGTTTAAAGCCTCGCCCTTTTAGGGCGACTTTATAGGATGTATGATATTAAGAATAGGGGGCCGGGTAAGCAACCGCTTAAAAAACCCAGTCATCAACCGATGAACGCACCTTGAAAACTAGAGTTATGGGGTTCTATAGGGGAATGCTCCTATAGGTAAAAGCTCTAAGCGTCAAGTACCAAAGAAACCAATTATTTTAGAGGTTTTGAACTGTATCGTAGGGCATACGAGAACAGGCTTCTGTAAGGTCGCGAAAGTCTGAGGAGAGAACCACCTCTGGGTTGGATTTCGCCAGGAATCTAATTCAAGTGGACTCGTTGAGCCAGAAATTCACAGCAGTGATGCTAGAAGAATCCACGTCCGTTTACGGCGTGGGGTATGTCAACCACTCGACTCTCCTTAATATAAACCTCATCGCTATCGTCCCCCATGTCGGGTTTTTTTCTGGATCCTCGCCGGTTATTGTCCTGGATTCTCAGCCATGGTCTGTCAGTCCTAGACTTTGGGTTAGTTCTCCTCCTTACCTATATGCTGCTGCTAATTATCGGCGAGCGGCGTACCTTTTGGATGGTGCGAGGACTAATCTACTTAATGCTGGCCTCGGTGATTAGCGATGCCCTAGGATTGCGCTTGCTGGGGTTAGTCCTAGAAAAATTGATTTTGGGGGCAGCAGTGGCGATTGCTGTGATTTTTCAGTCGGAATTCCGCCGTTTTTTAGAATTATTGGGCAAAGGTCAAGTGTGGGAATTATTTAAAAAAAGTTCCCCCACTCCCAAGACCGATAATGTCATTGATGAGTTAGTGGACGCGGTGAAGGATCTATCTCAAAATCGCACCGGTGCCCTGATGGTATTAGAAACCAGTGGCAATCTCGACACCAAGGTGTTTGTCAATCCGGGGGTGACGCTCAATGGCCAAGTATCTAAGGAATTAATTCAAACTATTTTTCAAACTAAAACTTTACTGCACGATGGGGCCGTATTTATTCGGGGCGATCGAGTGGTGGCCGCGGGTGTTATTCTACCCTTATCGGAGCGCAGTACCTCTAGGCAATTAGGCACCCGTCATCGGGCGGCCATGGGCATTACCGAAAGGCTAGATAATTGTATCTGTATTGTGGTTTCTGAGGAAACTGGCTCGATTTCCCTCGCGTCGGGGGGTAATTTGGATCGGCCCTTAACCAGTAGTAAACTAAAAGAGCTTCTCGAAGCGAAGTTTTCTCCGTCGGGAGAGGGGGAAGTGGTCGCACCGAGTTGGGGACGTTTAGGGCGTACAATTGGCTTAAAAGGTCGTCTAATCTTAGAAAAATTCTCCCGTTCGCCCAGAGCAACCCCCAAAGATAGAAAATGACTCTTAAACCGAGCTTGTCATCAGAATTACCTACGGATTTAGATAAAAACCGTTTGCCTCAGCACGTCGCAGTGATTATGGATGGGAACGGTCGTTGGGCGAAAAGTCGTGGTTTACCGCGGATTATGGGCCATCAACGGGGAGTAGATGCACTAAAAGACTTGCTGCGCTGTTGTCGTGACTGGGGGATTCCCGCTTTAACTGCTTATGCTTTTTCTACAGAAAATTGGGGTCGTCCCCTCGAGGAAGTAGAGTTTTTAATGACTCTATTCGAGCGGGTTTTGCGGCGCGAATTAGAAGAAATGATGCAGCAAAATGTCAAAATTCGCTTTATTGGTAATTTATCAGCCTTGCCAGAGTCTTTAAGACGGGAAATTGCTAAATCTCAAGCAGAAACTAGCAAAAATTCCGGTATTCAATTTACGGTGGCTACTAATTATGGTGGCCGAGAGGAGATCGTGCAAGCTTGTCAGGCGATCGCTCGTCAGGTGCAACAGGGTTTAGTCTCCCCGGAAGCGATCGATGAATCTCTCTTTGAACAGTATCTTTATACTGCCGGGATTCCTAACCCAGACCTGTTAATTCGCAGTAGTGGGGAAATGCGAATTAGTAATTTTTTACTCTGGCAAATGGCCTACGCGGAAATCTATGTTACTGACACCCTCTGGCCCGATTTCGATCGAGTGCAATTTCACCGCGCTTTAAAAGATTATCAGGGTCGTCATCGTCGTTTTGGCAAATTATAAGGGCTGCAGCCCAAATTTAGCGAAATAGCCACTGTGGGGCAGTTAAAGGACAATTTTTGATTTTTACAAGAGGTCTGATCACTTTTAATCTTAAACTCCCTGGGGCAACGGTTAAACTGCGACGAGAGGTCGTTTGTGATCTTCTCGATTTCCCCAATACGGTAATCCGTAAATCGGCTGGAGCTAGACTTTTTCCCCGGCTAAAATAAAATAGGGGAGAGAATAACTATCGACGATAAGCAGTTTTAAGATTATGGGATTCTTTGACTCAGAAGTGGTTCAACAGGAAGCTAGACAGCTATTTGAAGATTACCAGTCCCTCACACAACTAGGCAGCGAGTACGGGAAATTCGATCGAGAGGGTAAAATAATCTTTATCGATAGGATGGAGGAGTTAATGGAACGCTACAAGATATTTATGAAGCGTTTTGAGTTATCTGAGGATTTTTCCGCCCAAATGACCGTAGAACAGCTAAAAACCCAATTAGGTCAATTTGGCATGACTCCGCAAATGATGTTCGACCAAATGCAGCAAACCCTTGAGCGGATGAAGGCAGAAATTCGCTAAAATTGCCGATATTTATCGGGTATTGGCTGTCTTTTGCCCGATAATGTCCTCTCCAGATTACTGCTCGGAAAATTGGGGTTTCTGCGGTTTTTTGAGAAAAATGATCTAATAATTTTAAGTAGGTTAGCTGATGAACTCCAGGCCAGATTCACAAGAGAATATTGAGCCACCTCAGTATAGTGAAAAAACTAACCGCATTCAGGCAATCAGTCAACTGATTAAGGCAATAACCCCGTTAATTTGGGCTATAGTTGTTCTAGTGGTTATCTTGCCTCTTTTAGGGAAAATTTGGCTAGGAACTGCCGGCAATGAACCGTTAAAAACTAGGGTTGCTACCGAAACTAACCTAGAGATTCCCATCACTATACCCGAAAAATCTAACAGTCAAATCGATCGGGAGATTAGCCAAGCTTTACAGACAGCGAGAGCAAATTCTCAAACCTTTGCCCTAGGAGAAATTGAGGGATGGGTGGAGGAGTTAATGACACGGGTAGATCAGGGTTTTCTGCCTTGGTATTTTAACTATTTCAATCAAAAACAATTTGAGGGCAAGGCCTTTTTAAGCGGATTATACTCCTCGATCGCTCACTGGGTCAATACAGATAATCCACCCCCGGAACAGGTGGTGGCAGAAAATTTGACCAAAACTATTCAAACCGAGTTTACTAAACGGGTAATTCGTCCCCAAGAGGCTCAATTGCGTCTAGAGAGAATTACTAGGGATGCTGTTAATTTATATGTCAATAATTTAAGCAATGAATTGGCAAATATACAGGCTAGTTATCAAATTCCCCAAGGCAAATGGGACCGTTATCTTAGTGATATAGCCGTAACAATTAAAGATACCGAGGGCAATATTTCTAACACATCAATTAAACTTTTAGTCGGTGGCACCACTGCTTTAGGAGTTAAATCTCTGGTCCCAGTGATGAAAGTGGGCAGTACAGTTTATTTGTCCCTAGCGGGAAAAACGGGGGCGAAAATTGCCACTAAAACCGGTGGGGCAGTAGCGAGTAGTTTTGGGGCAGAATTAATCGATCCAATCGTGGGAATTGGTTTGATAGTTTGGGATTTATGGGACTATCAGCACACGGTAAACATTGAAAAACCGATTCTGCGGGATGCCATTTTTAATTATTTACAAGAAGTCAAATACGATCTGGTCAATAATCATCAAGGTAGCGTCCTTTCATCTATTTATCAAATTGAAGCCACTGTCAATAAATCCTTAGTGAGAACCTAAATAAAATCATCTAAGTAGGTAGGCGTTAAAATCAGACACCCCCCTTATCAAGGGGGGCAGGGGGGATCGACACCCCCCTTATCAAGGGGGGCAGGGGGGATCGACACCCCCCTTATCAAGCTATCCATTAGTCAGATCTTTCTTAACAAAAAGAGAAGAAACTTAAAAAAAGGGGAAACGATTGATAGGTATAGTTTTGAAAGAAGGAATCAAGGTGGAGGTAAGCAAAAAAATGGAGAAATGGGCAGCCCAAGAATT
>NZ_JADBSZ010000344.1:0-2511 GCF_020246425.1 Microcystis sp. M079S1 | reverse complement strand
TTTTGTGGCTTTTCTCGCGAAACAGGTGCAAGATTTTGAGAGAATCGTGCTTCAAAACCTTGCGTCTTCATCGGCCCGCGTCCTGTAGGGGCGAAGCATTCGGATAAAAAATCTACGGTTTCACCGATAGGTTATTGCCCGAATGCTTCGCCCGTACTTTTTCAGCAAACCCTAATTAGGGCTTGCTGAATAAATCTAAAAACCTTGTTAGATTAAGGCTTTTTCAGGGGGAAAATTCACACCCCACACCCCACACCCTGTCCCCACGAAAAACTTTTTCGGCAAACCCTAATTATTACCCCGGATTCTGTGCGATTAAAATAATTGTTTGTATTAGTCCGACTAGAAGACCGAGAATACCACCAAGATTAACAATTCCCTGTAATTCCTGTTTAACAATGCCTTGAATAGCATTTTCCAGATCGGCGGGGGAAGTGGCATTTACCCGATCGCGGATCACCTGATCGATGTTGAGAATCGGGATAATTTGGGCGACTAATTTCTCTAAATCTTCCTCTAGATAACGCTCTAAAATTAACGCTAACTCTTGACTAATTACCCCTAATGATGTAGTCATTGACTCCGAAGATTGCAGACGATTAATAATTAAATTAGCGATTTGATCCCAGTCGATCGTTTGTCCAAAATCTTGCAGAAATTGTTCGCCACTTTCTTGAATATAAATTCGCACCGTGTCTCTAGTGGTTTTACGCAATTGTCTGACGGTGGAGATAGGTAAATTTTGCAAAGAGATACCTTGTAACCAGTTTTTCAGACGATTACGCATCTCTAAAGATAGTAATAATTCTTTGATTCTGGTATTAGCTAAATCCTTTTCATCAAGGCAAAAAGTGCGTAAGCGGGCCAGGGCATTGCGTAAACCGAATAAATTGGCTACTACCCAATAGGTTCCACTGGTTTTTTCCCGAAATCCTTCATCGATAACCTGAATATTGCGATCGGTTAAAAAATCGATTAAAGCTAGACGGATAACATCAGCAGGTAGGACAGTTTCTAATAGCCAATCGGAGAATTGTCGTGCCTGTTGTTCACTGAGAGAAAATTCTAAGACTAGGCGATCAAAAATTTGATTGATCTGTTTTTCTAAAAAGTCCTGCCGTCGGGCTAAAACTTTTAGTAATCTCGCTAAAGATTCCCCGAATAAATCGTGAAGAATCGCCGCCAAAATCTCGGCTGTTTTTGCTTGCCGATCGCCTTTTATTTGTTTTAAAGCTAATTGTAACAGCCAGAGGATCGCCCCCTGTACCCTTTCGGTGTCGAGGAGTCGTTTAGCCAGTTTTTGTAATTCCTCGGGAGTTAACAGGGAACCCATGATCGTATCCGATACCCGGACAGCTAATCGATCTTGATTGCGAGGAATTAGCCCCGGGGTGAAGGGAAGAGGACGCTTACCGATATAAATCGCTTTGTAGGGACGAAATAGCATTTTAATGGCTACATCGTTCGTAAAATAGCCAATAATTGCCCCCGCGATCGGCGGTAAGATCCATGTCCAAAGAGTAGGGAGATTCAATTTAGCAGCAAAAAATAAACGGAAATGTGAGTAAGTTATTTCTTCAAGACTAACACTCCCATCAGTCCTGCTAGGAGTGGATAGTGAACGGCACCGGAAAATCCCGACCGATAGCCTAATTTTACCTGTTCTGGGCCCTGGGGAAAGCGATCGATACTGGGACTAATATAAGCGTACTGGTCAGTTAAGCCGTAGCGCTCGGCGGCGGGAACGACGATATGATCGAGATACCAGTTTTGGAATAATTTGGCGATGGTTTCGGTGGGTTGATGGAAGTCAAGAATCGCCGCTTTAGCACCCGGTTTCAGGACTCGGTATAATTCCCCCAGACATTGGGCAATATCGACCACATTGCGTAATCCATAGCCGATAGTGGCACAATCAAAGCTAGAATCGGCAAAGGGTAAATTGAGGGCATCCCCCTCCATCCAGTTAATATTAGTGGCGCTAAAACGTTGACGGGCGATTTTTAATTGTTGTGGGGAAAAATCTAGTCCGATCACTTTGCCAGTTTTACCCACTTGTTTTGATAATAGGTTAGTCAGGTCGCCGCTACCACAACAGATATCGAGGGCAAAATCCCCTTTTTCGGGTTGACACCATTTGACTGTCATTAATTTCCAGATACGGTGTAATCCTAAACTTAATTCTTGATTGAGGCGGTCATATTCGGGAGCGATCTGATCAAAAATTGCTTGTATTTCTGTGGAGTTAGGTGAGGATTGATTGGACATTTTTATAATATGGCATCAGAGAAAATCCCAGATGAAGTTATACCATTCTATCCTATCTGCGCTCACGGAGATAAGCTGTTGACCATCTACAGCAGTTATCTTGGCTCTTCGTTACTTGTTATGGTTCGATAGGGGGGCATAAATTGACTAAATCCTTCTCTGGCAAGAGACTTAATTGATGAGTTCGCTCTAGATCAAAAACAATTGACAAAAATCGCCAAATGCCTTTCTAAATAAGGGTTA
>NZ_JADBSZ010000343.1:0-8996 GCF_020246425.1 Microcystis sp. M079S1 | reverse complement strand
TACCAAGCTTGTGTTCGTTCGTGGAGAGCTTTGTTGTAAACTAATCTTACACAGCCCAATGTGCGCCGCAATAGCGACTCTTGTGTTGGTGTGGGGTAAAATCGAAACGAATAGGCTTTTTCCATACCTCACATTTTAGCATATATTTCGTAAACGATGCTCATATTTAACAGTAAAGCCGTCGTAGAACGACGGGGTTTCAGACCCAAATTTTCGATGACTTCTAGGAAATAATAGGTGGATGAGGCTGTACCTATCCACCCTAGATATCTAAATCTGCGGGGCTAAATTTCTTGTGAATCTGAGGAAAACCTAACTGTTTAATCACTTGATGTTTGCGTTCTTCCTCGAGGAATTGCAAATTATTATAATTAACCCAGTGAATACAGTTAACCGGACAAGTCTCGATCGCTTCTTGAATAATTTCTTCTTCGTCACCGTCCTGATTATAGACGCGAGAGCGACCGTATTCGCCTTCAATAAAAAAGGTATTGGGGGCAACGTGGGCGCAGTGTTTACAACCGATACAAGTGACCTCATCGACGTAAACCGCTTTCTGGCGCTGTAAACCACCCAATTCAGGCTCAAAACCAGTGCGATCGGGGGAATCTCTCAGGAATCCCCCTAACTCTGGTTCAAAACCAGAGCGTTCGGGAGAAAAATCAGCCATTAGGCACTCCAACGTTGTACCACTAGACGAATGGAACCATCAGTATTTTTTTCCTGTGCTGCCACCTGAAAACCCTGTTTAGCAGTTTCTTCCAGGATGGTGTGGTAGGCATAACCTTGATTTACTTTTCTTAAAAATCCTTCTACGGTTAGGGGTTGTTGCCAGTATTGCAAATCCGCAACTAACTCGTACTCGTTACCATTCCAGCGAAAACCGATATCGTAATTGTTATCTTGCTCGATTACCACCTCTGCGGTTAAAGTTTGACCTTGATAACCTTTGACGGGGTGGGAACCCTCTTTCCATTCCATCCCCATATCGCTCAGGGCGGCTTTTAGGTAGGATAGATCGCGGATTTTGGTTTTGATATTGCTAAAGTGTGACATGGTTTTTCAGTGGCTTAAATAAAGGGATCGGGAAAGATGAAAAATTACCAGTCGCTAAAAGTGGCTTCGTTGCTGACTTTCTCTGACTGGCTGACGGTTTGATGGTAATAATCCGAGGTTTTCTCTTGAGACATCAGCTGCCCGAGTTGTGCCTCGATCGCCGCCGTCACCTCTTGACAAGATGAACCGACTATGCCTGTCACCTTTTCCATAACGCGACCATCGGGATAGATGATAAACTCTAGGCTTTCCATGCTCATAGCTCTTCTCGGCGTGATCTGGGGTTTGCAAAGCTCCCTATCGTTTTAATTTACGATAGTTTGCTAATCGTAGCAATCTGGTTAAAATTTTAGCAAAACTTTATATTCTGTAACCCAACTACTCTAATTGTTTGTAAGTTTCCCGTAACTTTTCTTCATCGTCAAGGGCGAACCTTGACCCAGGAGGCACAATTTAACAAAACTACACAAAAAAGACGACCTGAAGCGATAAATTGAAAATAAAGGAGATGCAACGGCGAACCACGACCGCCGAGATCATAGAATTTTGTCTATAGGAATCAGAACAAATATGAATAAACAAACAGCCAGCGATCGCCTTCGGATCGGTGTTTTAGGTTTTGGTGGTTTGGGACAGGCCGCCGCCAGAATTCTCGCCCCCAAACAGGAAATGCTCTGGACTGCCGCCGCCGATAAAGCTGGTTTTGCATACCACAAAGACGGTCTAGATGTCAATACCTGTAACAAAATTTATCATGACCGGGGTTCGATCGGTTATCTGGAAAATTACGGCAGTCTCAGCGAGAACAGTATCGAGGAATTAATCAAAACTGCCGATGTAGAGGGCTATTTTCTCGCCTTGCCGAATTTACCCAACAATTTCATGGCCGATATCGCTAAAACTTTCATTCGCTTGGGTTGGCGCGGGGTTTTAGTCGATGCGCTCAAACGTACCAGCGCCATGGAACAAATCTTAGCACTACAAGCAGACCTAGAAGCCGCCGGCATCACCTACATGACCGGCTGCGGTGCCACCCCCGGACTGTTAACTGCTGCCGCTGCCCTAGCTGCCCAGAGTTATGCAGAGATTCATAGCGTTAAAATTACCTTTGGCGTGGGAATCGCCAACTGGGAGGCTTATCGTGCCACTATTCGCGAAGATATCGCCCATTTACCCGGTTACGACCCAGAAACGGCGCACCGGATGAGTGATGCGGAAGTGGAAATGCTGTTAAATAAAACCAATGGCATTCTCAGCCTCGAAAATATGGAACACGCAGACGATATTATGCTGGAATTGGCTGGAATCTGTGGACGCGATCGGGTTTCCGTCGGGGGTGTGGTGGATACGCGCAACCCGAAAAAGCCCTTGAGTACCAATGTTAAAGTCACGGGGCGGACTTTTGAAGGCAAAATTTCCACCCATACCTTCACTTTAGGTGATGAAACCAGTATGGCGGCTAATGTCTGCGGGCCGGCTTTCGGTTATCTGAAAGCGGGGGTTTCCCTGCATCGTCGCGGTATCTACGGATTATGGACAGCAGCGGAGATTATGCCGCAATTTGTGCGCTAGGGGTTTCTCTGCCGTAAAATAGCTAAAACTTTCGGGAAAATAGCGGGTAAGGGAGCGATCGCTTCTAGGCTCTCTCCCGTGACCGGATGTACTAAAATTAAACGATGGGCATGGAGTAATTGCCCGGGTAGATTAATCCCGATAGAACGACCTGAACTATAGAGGGGATCCCCAAGAATCGGATGACCGATTTGGCTGCTATGAACGCGAATTTGATGAGTTCTGCCAGTTTCTAGGCGAAATTCCATTAAGGTGTAGTTGCCCAGTCTTTCCTTGACTTGCCAGTGAGTGACGGCATTTCTACCGCCTTTTTCCACGGCAATAATAGCCATCTTTTGCCGATCGCTGCGGTGACGACCGATCGGCAGATCAATTGTACCTGTCTCCGTTTTGGGGACACCGTGGACAAGGGCAATGTATTCCCGGCGGGCAGTTTTGGTTTTTAATTGTGCCTGTAGGTGTTGATGGGCCTGGTCGGTTTTGGCAATAACGATCGCGCCCGTGGTATCCTTATCTAAGCGGTGAACTATACCGGGGCGTTGAATTCCACCAATTCCGACTAAATTTGGGCAGTGATGCAGTAAAGCGTTGACCAAGGTTCCCGATTCGTGGCCGGGAGCCGGATGAACCACTAAATCAGCAGGTTTATTGATAATAATCAGATAGTCGTCTTCGTAAAGAATATCAAGCTCGATCGCCTCGGCGGTTAATTCGAGGGGTTGACTGTCGGGAATGGTAATCTTTAAGCGATCACCTTGACCAACTTTAGTATTTTTATTAGTGCAAATTTGACCATTTAACTGTATATATCCCTGTTCTATCAGTTTTTGCAGCCTCGATCTCGATAAATCGGGCAATTGTGACCCCATCCAAGCATCTAAACGTTCTTTTTTTCCCGCAACTTCTAAGTTTAATTGGTTCATCGGTTTTTAGTTATCAGGGTGTAGGGTGTAGGGGAGAAGGGAGAGGGGAGCAGGGAGCGGGGAGCAGGGAGCGGGGAGTGGGAAGTGGGGAGGTGGGAGATGGGGAATTATGAATTATGAATTAGGAATTGGGGAGAATATAGCGTTTTTCAGTCTGCTGAGGTACAAAAGTTATGGGTTTTAGGCAAAAGGCAAGAGGCAGAAGGCAAAAGGGAAGAAAAATAGGTGTACCTCACTAGCTTAGGAAACGCTATAAATAAAAGTAATCTCCTGACTCCTGATTACTGATTACTGATTACTGATTACTGATTACTGATTACTGATTACTGACTCCTGATTACTGATTACTGATTACTGATTACTGAATTGGTCTGCCCGGGTAAGGAAATATCTGCATTGTTATTATCTTCGGTTTCGAGGACGATCTCGAATTCTTCTACAACGGAATCAAGGAAGGGATTAGCTGCGGGATTTAAGAGAGGAGTTTCGGGGGTGGGGTTAGAGATAGCGAGAATTTTTTGTAATTTTGAGCGAGTTTTCTGGATTTCTACCTCTAACAATCCCGTGAGCGTTTTGCCAGTTTTCACTAAAAGAAAAGCTTGGTCACTGCAAGGGGTTAAGATCAGATGACCCTGGGGACTGCGAATAGCAATTTGTTCCAGATCAGACCAGCTTAATTCCTCTTTTGTGTTATTGGCAAGATAGAGCATTGTTCCTGCTAAGATTAAAGCACTATTGTGTTCCATGCCGATGGAATCAGTCAAAGGTTGACCCTGGGGAGAAACAAGCATGATCCCCTCAATAGCGAGCGGTTTTTCGGCTAATTCTTGCAGGATTTTGGCAATTTCTACCTTATAATTTGGTTCCCTAGGTAAGGTATTTTTAGAGTTATCATAGTTATTATCGGTGGGATGTGGTCGTTGTCGTTCTTTGGTTTCTTTCGAGGAGATAAACCATTGTAGAGGTTTTTCTTCCCGCAGTTGCCGTTGGCTAAACAGACGAATATCTTTAGAAAGTTTAATCCCTAATTCAAAGGCATTTGCCTGATAATTGTCGGCTAAAATTACGGGGTCAAGGGAGATTTTAGCTTCATCTCTGGAAATACGTTTTAGGGGGCCTGCTTCTAGACAGGCAAGGATTTTAAACAGTTGTTTCGAGTCGAGTAGTTCCTGTAAATAATAACAATGAAAGTAGGGGATGTCTCCACGACCAAATTCATCCTTACCATCGTTAATTAACCAACCAAAGAGGGTGTTATGGAAGTCAATTTGATAGATATAGACTCCTTTAAATTTCCTGTCTGGAGGATTATAGGTGTCCCATAACTGAGAGACTATATGTTGATAAAAAAACTGTTGAATCCCTAGGGGGACATTGACACTAGCGATATATTTAAATCCCAGTTGTGAGAAACTGCTATAAATCAGTTGTTCAACGATCAAGGACATGATCTGTAACCTTTAAGCGCTCCTGTGCGCTATTATAAATAATTTTCACACAATTGTGTCTTGTTTCTAGTTTTTGGGGAGATATTTGACGGCATTTCTCCTCAAGATGAACTGTCACCTAATTTGGCGCCGACTCCCCAAAACGAAAACTTCACACCTCACCATTAAGATGACTGTTATAAGGCAGTCAGCAGATTTTTGAGAGATTTTTTTACTAATCTTGCTGTAAATGGATCGGATATAGTGCTGGTCATTTAGGAAAAGTTTACCAGTTGTTGATCGATTTGAGACAATAACCAAGATAGGGAGTCTAAAGCTTGATTTGCTTGCAGTGTCCCTTGCTGGGAATCAATTAAAACTGTTGAGTAAAAAAAACGGTGATTAACTTTTTGCTCTCGCAGTTTTTGCTCCAATTCTTGGACTTTTAATTGTAGGTTTTGCCAGCATTTTTGGTCAGAGACAACTAGATCGCATTTGCTGATAATAATGCCTAAATTAAACCTAGTTTTATTATGGTTAATTATCTCGATCAAGGTTTGAAAAATTCTCAGGTAATTATTATGCTTGTCTGAATCATTTAATAAACTTGCTGCTTCTAAAAACAGTAAACAAGCATTAGCCTGTAAAGCCATATTGACAAAGGCTAAATTATAGATTTGACAACTTTCTCCCGGTATATCCCACCAGCGAATTGTCGCTATTTTATCCGAGCGATCACCGCTTTTTTTCTCTAAACTAAAATCAAAGTTACTGATTTTTAAAGTGGCGGGGGGATATTGACCTGTTCTAGCGACATAATTGAGAATTTTTTCAATATCTTCTTCGCTTTCTTCCTCTTGATATCTGAAGACAATATTAGCCGGATTTCCCGAAGTTGCTTGATTTTTGAAAGTCTGATAAGATGCCGCTAGGAAAACTGTTTTTCCTGCTCCTCTTTGACCGATACTGAGAACTGTATAAATTTTGTTTTCTTGGCTAAGATTTTCCTGATTGTTAGTCATTTTAAAACCTCTAAATTGAATGAAAAAAACTTTTGCTGCGATGATTGTGTCTCTCAAGCCAACACAGACAAGAAAAATTGACTTGAGATTAGTTAATCTCCTTAGCTCAACAATCCCCTGCTACACTCTTGTAGTTATGCTGTCTGGAAAGATGATCGAGAAAGCTTATTAGTCATCTAATTAAGATGATTATATTTGTTTTGTCTGATCGGATCATCCCGGTTAGCCAAATCTTCACAAAAAGTTACTATTCTAATAGTAATTGAACTTGCTCTCGGTGCTTGAGATGGAAATCTTGGGATTAAATTTTCCTGATTTTTAACGACAAAAGCCACGGTAAATCCGTAGAGATTTTCTGGGTGTAGTTCTAAGCGATCTCATACATAAAATAATAAACATACCCTAAAGCCCTCTAGTAAATAATCGATATAACTTGTTTAACACAAACGATAATTTTTGTCAATCTTTTTGTCAATTTATACTAAATCCAGTTATTAAAAACTGATTATTTATTCTCCCTTTTGCCTTTTGCCTCTTGCCTTTTGTCTCTCCTCATAAGTAGCCTATACTCAACGGATTTAGTATTAATTCCCTGATTCTCAAATAAAAACTATCGCTATTTACCAAAAACTAGAGAGACGTTGTTATAATCAACGTCTCTAGATCAGAGTAAGCCAAGCTGTTTTAAACAGAGGATTGCTCACTAATTAACCGAATTATTGCCCACTTTAGTCAACGAAAATGCCATTTAAAACTCCTGAAATGATCGAAACCACGATCGAACCGAATAAAGCAGCAAAAAATGATTTTACCTCAAAGCCACTGATAAAATAGGAGGCTAAAGAAAAGGAAATGGCATTAACCACAAAAATAAATAACCCTAGGGTCAAAATAGTTAAAGGCAGGGTAAAAAGAATCAACAGGGGTCTAATGATAGCATTAATTAAACCCAAGACGACAGCGGCTATCAAAGCCACGGTAAAATTTTTAATTTCTATACCGGGTACTATTTGCGCTGTAATCAATAAAGAGACGGCGGTAATCAACCAACGGAGGAAAAAAGATAACATAAGCCCATCCATCTAAGATAGTTCATCCTCATCTATTTTAATCGCCATCGCCACTTAAAGAGACGGAAGTCTTCAGGAGATGACAACGAACACTGAGAGTGACTGCTGCTTCTGCTCGAAAACCAGAGAGGGAACATAGTATCGGTTACACTGATAATAAAAAGGAAAATTTGATCAGACTATCACCCCCGGAAAGAGGCAGGACTAAACATGATATCTAGAAAAAATTTTAGCCAGAGCCAGCAAGGACAAATCGGTAAAACGAGAATTGTTCGGGTATCAACTGGCATTTTAATGCTAATGAGTCTGCTTTCTCTCCTCTTAGCACCACCTAGTTTAGCATCTCCTGGGCCACCTAATTCGGTCATCACAGCTGCACGTCAAGATTTGAGTCGGAAAACCAAGATATCGGTTAATCGCTTGCAAATTCAAGCAACACAACCACAAACCTGGCCCGATGGTTGTTTAGGATTAGCTAAACCGGGGGAATTTTGTACTCAAGCACTGGTGCAAGGATGGCGAATTATTCTGACTGATAAGCAAAAAACTTGGGTTTATCGCACCGATAGCAGTGGCGCTAATCTCCGCTTAGAAAAGTGAATTTCTTTTGATATTTTCTGGCTGCTTTTTCGGCATCCTCAAAGCAGTGTTTTCCTGATTTGATTATCATCCCCCCAGAAGGTGAACTGTCTCAATCACCCGGTTGGGTGATGAAAATCGGCTGAGAATGGCTCTATGGTTTGTTTCAAGAATCTAGTCGTCTCTGGCAACCCTATTTAATTAATAATCCCAGTTTTTTGCTCCTTTTTGCCCTATAACTCCTGCGAGGCTGGGAAAAGTAAACAGTAATCCAGTCATCAGCCCTCAACTATCGTTAAGATGGATAGGAGAAGGTCAAGTTTTATATGTCCCCTTCAACTGCGTTTAGGAGTTCCTGCTAAAGATGACACAAGCTACTCAGATTCAAGGAAAAGGAATTTTACTCAGTGAGGCTGCCCTCAATCACCTTACCATGCTCAAAGAGCAACAGGGCAAGGATTTATGTCTGCGCGTGGGTGTGCGTCAGGGTGGCTGTTCGGGAATGTCCTATATGATGGATTTTGAGCATCCTAGCAATATTGGCCCCCAAGATGAGGTTTTCGATTACGATGGCTTCAAAATTGTCTCTGATAAAAAAAGCCTGCTCTATCTCTACGGTCTCATGTTAGATTACAGCAACGCGATGATCGGCGGCGGTTTCCAATTCACTAATCCCAACGCCAGTCAAACCTGCGGTTGTGGTAAGTCTTTTGGCGTTTAATTATTTCTCCAGGGTGATAAGCTAAACGGCTTTTACTTCGGATCACCGATATAGACTCCAAAAGGGTTATAGCTATTGGATCATGCAGGTTAAGCGCCGTTTAGCTTACCTTTCACCCCCGCCTCCCAGAGGCGATTTTTTTTTGCCAAAACCCTTGACAAAATCGGAAACTTGCCCTATATTTATTGTATAATGGAAATCCGTGCCTGCCTGCGAACCCTTCATTTTTGGGCTAGATAGGGCTGGCTGAATAAATCTAAAAACCTTGTTGGGTAAGACTTTTAGACTTTTTGGAAACCAAAAAGTGCCAGATCTGGGAGTGATCGGGTGGAAAATTCAGGTACTTTTTCCCTGAAAATTAGGTAATTGACCCCCTCAAAATCGCTAAAACCCTACACCCTACACCCTGCCCCCAGGAAAAACTTTTTGCCGCAAACCCTAGATACCCTCAATGGCACTTGTTTTAAGATTGCGGGGAATAGTAATAGTTAGTAAAAGTATAGTCAAATATAGACAGACTGAATTCCATTTCAGAAATTCCCTTCACTTTTACTTCGAGAGATTAATTCTCCTTGGGTGAACTACGCACCTCTCTATCCCATAGCGGTTAAACGCATTTGGGAATG
>NZ_JADBSZ010000342.1:0-5047 GCF_020246425.1 Microcystis sp. M079S1 | reverse complement strand
TGGGAGTGAGGGGGGGAAAATTCAGGTACTTTTTCTCTGAAAATTAGGTAATTGACCAGATGAGAATCGGTAAAAACCTACACCCCACACCCCACACCCCACACCCTGTCCCCACGAAAAACTTTTTGCCGCAAACCCTATTTAGATATTTTATACAATTTTATGCCTATTTTTCTCATTTTTGAACTATCAAAAATTAATTATAGCAGTTTTCATCAGAATGAGGCATGGGCAAGGGGCTTAAGCCCCTTGTTGGCAAAACTTGTCGATACCTCAGTAACGTGAAAAGTGCTATATGCAAGAACTCTAATCAAGCTAATTAGAGCAATTGCTGATAGGATTTTAAGGGAATACCTGTCCGGTTTCTCACTTCGATGGCCGAACGATAGACACCGTTTTTTTCTCTTTCGGCGACAATTTTATCGGCCACGGAAAAGTCAAGACCGAGATTGACTAATTCCTCAACAGAGTGGTAATTTAAACAACGCCAAGAAACGTCAACTTCTTGGCGAATATCGTAGGCAAAGATAATCAAAGGTTCCAATTTTTTGAGATAATTTTCTGGTAAACCAGCCAGGAAGTGTAATTCTTCTAAATGGGTAAAAATATGTCCTTCATTACGGACAGAAACGATATCATTGGCATAGACAATCGGCAACCCTAATTTATAAACCAGATCGTTGGTGGAACAGCTGTTAATATCAATTTTTTCGAGAGGAGAGGATGACTGTCTGGAATCGGTTCTATTTGCCGAAGCTATTGGATGGGAATTAAGCTGTTGACGGATGTATAAACCCAGGCCGATTTGGGCAAACCAAATTACGAGAAAAGACTCTTGTGTAAGGAAAATAAGGGAGATAATTGTCAAAGCAATGCCGATGGATAACCAGCTTTGGTTATTAGTTTTTTTGCCAGCATTAGCAATGGCAAGCCCACCGAAAACTGGGACTAAAGACAGCCAGATCCACTCGGAAGATTCGGGAGGGCGAGGAGAGAGATTAGACATATTTTTTTAAAGAGAATCTAAATATTTTCTGCGTTTTTCTTCGTATTCTTCAGCAGTAATAATTCCCTGATCGTAAAGTTTTTTAAGCTGGAGTAAAGTAGCGGTTTTTTGCTGGCCTGATTCCGGCAGTCCTCGCTCTGTATTGCTGGGGAGATAGTTAGGATTGTATTTAGCATCAAAAGCTTGATCTGACATGATGATTAAACCAATAAATTCAAAAAAAGCAATGATGCCGGGGATAAAAGTCCAGAAGAAAAGTAGATAAAAAATACCTGCCAAATTTTCCCCTAGATAAAACTTATGGATGCCAAGATAACCAAGAAAAAAGGCTAGTAAAGCCGCTATAGTTCTATTTCTCATAATTTTTGAGATTTCCCTAATTTAGCCAAAAGAAAGTATAAAACCACGATGCCTGTCTGTAATTCCAAGAGAGTAATATAACCCTTAACTAGATAATTTAATTCTAGGGAGGAATTAAAGGCAAAAACTAGCACACCCAAGACTAAAAAAGGCAGTAAACGCCAGCCAGACTTGGGTATTTTTATTCCCGTACTATTAACCTGATTCATGGGCTAATTCTCTAGGTTGGTCTTTTTCGGTGATAGTCGCAAAATCGGGCTTTGTCAAGGGGTGGTTTGATTAACTTTTAGCATCTCAATGAGAATATTATGGGCATCCTTGGCTGATTCTAGGGTGCGCTCAAAAGGTATTCTAATTGTTTGACTCTCCCCTAATTTTTCTACGGCTAAATCCATGCCTTGGGGATCGATGGAGAGCATTTGAGCAGTTTCTGCATCGGTAATATTACCGTAAACTTGAGCGTAGAAAAGCACGGCATCACCGTGATCCTTGTTCATGTGTTTACATATGCGATCGCTAATGGCGGGAGTGATAGTTTCAGACATAATATTCCCGAAAAAAATCGATAATAAGGTGGGGACGGATAAAAGCCAGTTCTAAATCGAGGCCAATGGGGGGGATATTAGTTAGGGTAGCTTAATTAATCGCTAATTGCCAGATAATTTGGGCGTGGGCATGGCAGACATCAATAATAAGTTTAATATTATTTTCTTGACAAAAATCCTTAATTGTGCATCGATCTAATTGGGGTCTGCTGAATAAATCTAAAAACCTTGTTGGATAAGACTTTTGGACTTTTTTCCCCTCAAAAAGTGCCAGCCATTGCGGGGATCGGGGGGAAAATTCTGGGACTTTTTCCCTGAAAATTAGGTAGTTGACCACCTGAAAATCGATAAAACCCCACACCCCACCTGCCCCCCCGATGTCGGGTAGGGTTGGGGGGCCACACCCTGCCACCACCGAAAAGCTTTTTCAGCACACCCTATATATTTTATCGTTCACAACCGACAACAGAAGCGGTGTAGGTATTACCGATGTGCTGAATACCATTGACAAAAAGATTGACTAAGAAAGGTTGATCATTTGCCCGTACTGTGGCAGTAATTGTTAAGGGTTTATCGGGTTCGATTCGTACTCCATTAGTATTAAAAAATTCCTCGTTAGTTTGATCGCTATACTTGAGAAACAGCCGGATATCAAAGGAGGCAGCCCGGGGAACAGAAACCGTAACGATAAACCTCTGAAAACTTCTACCCCCCGGAACTGCCCAATCGGTATTCCAATTATTACGAGTTATGGTGACACCGAAAGGACCTGGAATAGTGGGTTGCGAGACGGTTTTGGTAATGTCACTACCTTCACCCCCTAATAAAGAAAGTGGCCGACAATTTTGCGATGCTGCCGGTAGATGTGAGCTTAATAATACCGCCGATAGACTCAATAACCCAGTGATAGAGGTTAATTTCATCATTGATTTTGTCTCCAATTAATAGAACCTATCTAAAAATTATAGATGATCATGACGGTAAAAAAACGGCGATTTATCTTAATTGAGGTCAATTACTGAAAAAAATGCCGAACATCAACCTTAATTTTCAAAAACGGGTTTAAAATTGATTCATAATTTCCATATAAATATGTTCTAACTGTATCGTCTGACGGGAGATAGAATCAATATTAATGCCATCGAATGCCTGAATAATCTCGCTTAATTCTAGATGTTCATGTAACCAAAAAGCTAAATCTTTTCCGTAAAATTTAGGAGTAAATCCTAATTGTTTACCTCGATTTATTGCCGCTTCTTGATCCTGGGTATCCATGATAATAATTTCTTTCGCAGGAATATGCTGACGCAGCTGATTTAAATTACCTTCGGCAATAATACGACCTTGTTTTAAAATCCCGATACGTTGACAGAGACGCTGTGCTTCATCGAGGAGATGGGTAGTTAATAAAATTGTCATTCCCTGGCGCCGTAATTCTCCGATTAAATCCCAAATTTCATAGCGAGATTCGATGTCTAAACCAGTAGTTGGTTCATCGAGAATTAATAATTTTGGCTGATGAACAATAGCCACGGCAATATTCATCCGGCGCTGCATTCCACCGCTTAAAGTTTCCACCGGACTACGGGCGCGATCAAGCAAATTTACTGCGGATAAACTGGTTTTAATCCGATGACGACGCTGGTGGCGATCAAGTCCATAAATCTGAGCAAAAAAGTTGAGATTTTCCTCACAAGTAAGGGATTTGTACAACAAATTTTCTTGCGG
This sequence comes from Microcystis sp. M079S1, assembly GCF_020246425.1. Lineage (NCBI taxonomy): Bacteria > Bacillati > Cyanobacteriota > Cyanophyceae > Chroococcales > Microcystaceae > Microcystis > Microcystis sp. M079S1. The sequence continues at coordinate 1,408 of NZ_JADBSZ010000342.1, read as the reverse complement.
GGCAACCCCAATTAATTCTTTAGTAACTCTGGAAATTGGCAAATAATTAAAGGTAATTTCTCCCGATGAGGGTTTTAATAAATTACAAATTAAGTTAATAGTGGTGGTTTTTCCCGCACCATTGGGACCGAGTAAACCGTAAATTTCCCCCGCTTCAATATGAAAGTTTAATTGATCTAATACTAAGCGTCTTCCGTAATTTTTTTTGACATTATTAATAGTCAGCATTTTTAATAAAGTAACAAGGATAGTCAGGAGTCAGGAGTCAGGATTAGGGAGTGGAAGATATGGGAAGACAAATTAATGAATACTCTTGCCTTTTCTAACTGATAACTGATAACTGATAACTGATCACTGATCACTGATTTACAGTCGGCGTTCAAGGTTTAACATTTGTCGATAGGTAAGCCAACCACCTGCTACCATAGCTAGAGCAAAAAGACAGAGAAAGCGAAAATGAGAGCTAATATCTTGTAGATTTTCGCCCTTTGCCCAAACAGCAATTAAAGCTTCATTCATGTGGTAGATCGGGTTATATTTAGCCAGAGATAGAATATTGTCGGGGAATAAAGCAGTTGGGAGAAAAACGCCGCCTAAAATTAATAAAGGAACCCCAAAAGTTCCCACCAAAGCATTAACATCTTCTGTTCTTTTCGCCAGTTGAGTACCGAGGATAAATCCTAAACCCACATAGGCGGTGATACTAAGGAAAATAATTAATAATTCTAGAGGAATTGAGCCTTTAAAAGTGGCTCCATACTGTTTAGCAATAGAATAAACTAAAATTGTCTGACAAGCGGCAATCGCACAATGGGCGAGAAAAATGCCGATAAAATAGGAAACACCGCTTAAAGGCGATAAAAATAACCGTTTAATCGTTTGTTGTTCCCTTTCTGCCACTACCGTCGCCACGGTTCCCCCCAAACAACTAAAGAAAAGTGCCGCCCCGACGAGGGTGGGAGGAGTGGCCAGAGCCATCGCCTCGGCAAGCTCAATTTTGCCTTTTTCTGCCATAATATAGCCATTTAAGAGCAGGACAAGGATCGGGAAAATGCCCCAGAGGATTAAGCTACGCCCGCGCCGGATTAATTCTACTAAAATTCGTTGAGCGATCGCTAAAATTTCCTGCCAATATTTCATAGAATGTTAGTGTAATTGTTTCTCCCTGTAGAGAAATAAGTTTTTCTACTTTCGACTTAGGCTTATTTTGACATACTCCCACCGTCAAGCTACGCTGTGACGGGGGATTCTTTCCACATCGCTGTTAGAAATTCCTTGTTCAACGAGACAGCTTAGATTCTCAATGTCTCCACTGAAAACCCAGAGACCGGACTCTCCCAAGGCGTTTGGGTCGGTTTCTGTTTGCCCAACAGTACCGTTGAGATGATTTCCCAAATATTGTAACCCT
>NZ_JADBSZ010000341.1:0-3344 GCF_020246425.1 Microcystis sp. M079S1 | reverse complement strand
ACTCAATTGTCTATCTTTTGGTATTAACTTGTTTGTGCCTTAAGTCCTTCTCTATATGGATTTCAGATACTTTTGAGCGTAGGCGCTCTCATCGAATTTTATTTTAAGTTAATTATTTGCATAACAATTCCCGAAGAGCCAAAAAAACCAAAAAATTGCGGGTTCCCCAACAGGGAATGACCGAAACACAAATCGATCGCACTGCCCAGGCCGTTGGCCGGATCGTCGGTTCCCTCTGTGTTCTCACCAGTCGTCAGGGCGAGGATCATGCTGGTTTCTTGACCTCTTGGGTATCCCAAGCCAGTTTTCACCCCCCGGGGCTAATTATCGCCGTTGCTGACGAACAAGCCGCCGAGCGCCTAATTAACTCGGGAACCGCCTTTATATTGAATATTCTCAAGGAAGGACGCAATTTACGCCGCCATTTTTCCAATAGCCTCAAATCTGGCGGCGATGTCTTTACGGGATTAGAAACCCAAGTCGGGGAAAATGGCTGTCTGATTTTAAGCGAAAGTCTCGCCTATCTAGAGTGTACGGCCAAAGAGCGACAAATCTGCGGCGATCGCTGGTTAGTCTATGCCACCGTCGAGCGGGGTCAAGTTTTGGATAGTAACGGTGTCACCGCCATCGGTCATCGCAAATCCGGTAGTCAATATTAAAACTGGACTAGCGGGGCAAAGTTCCTGACTTTCCCCTATCATCGGCCTAGATTTCTGGGAAACAAATGTTATGTTAGTATCGAAGGTTGTCCTTCGGGGCCATTTTGTCTTTGTTTCCGTATGAAAAAATTGCCGCTAATCCTATCGGTGGGGAGTGTCGCTTTATTGTTGGTGGGATGTCCAGCTTCTAACCAAGCTAATCAATCCCCACCGCCCAGCCAAGAAACCCCCACCCCCTCTCCCAGTCCCCCGGCTGCCCAAACGCCTGCCTTCAGCAATCCTGTGCAACCAGCTACCGAACCAACTACCCCAAGGGTAGCGAGATTGATTCCCGCTACCGATCCTGACCAAAAACGGGCAGAAATTAATCGCGGTCGCAGCGATCCCTTTGCCCCCTTTCCCCTACAACCAAATATTACGATTACAGTGGAGGAAGAACCCCCAGCTGGGACTCCGTCGGCTACCGCAGCCGCAGCCGCACCCGCATCCGCATCCGTAGGCAATCGTCCCACCCCCGGACGACCGATAGTGAAAGCACCGCCACCACCACCGCAACCGACGGAAGCGGCAGCAGTGCAAGTATCGGGCATCGTCCAATTACCTACCACTCCTATGGCGATCGTGAAAGCCCCCGGAGAAGCCACGGAACGTCGAGTTATCCCCGGTTCTACCCTCTCTAATGGTTTAATTTTAGTTAAAGCGATCAACACCGATCCCGATAACCCCTATATTGTTCTACAACAAAGCGGTCGAACTATTACCCGTCGTTTAGGGGATGGTGTCCCCGAACCGGCCGCCGCACCGCAGGCCTCGATCAGCTATAATATTTCCGAATCAGGAGAATAAAACCCGTGCGATCGATTGCTATTCAACAAAAACAAACCATTATTTATCCGCGAATGCCCTTGGCTATCTATCGGGAGTTAGCCAGCCATTTAGAACAGGTTCAGGGGGTCGAAACCGATCTCACTCCCCAGCAGTTCCAACAATTCGATTATCATCAAAGTCAGATCGGTAGTCTAGAAATTAACTATACCGAGACTTTTCAGGAAAGCGATCGCCCTCTGGTTACGGCAATTCTCGATTATTATGCCCAACGTCACGGCTCCTATCAGCTTTCCTAAGCTTTCTCTCCTCACCTTTTCTCCGATTACCGAATTTCTTGTTAAAAACTAAAAGTATTTTATAGGAGTTATCTTAATGCTGGAGATGATGTCAAATCCCGTCATACTTCATCTAAACTTAAGTAGGGTTTGCGGCAAAAAGTACGGGCGAAGCATTCGGATAGAAAATCTACGGTTTCACCGATAGGTTATTGCCCGAATGCTTCGCCCCTACAGGACGTAGGGTTCATTCATGAATCAACCCTACCTTTTATAAAAATTAAAATCTTTCTGATTTTAAGCCACCGACGACCAGAGGTAATCACTGATAACTGATAACTGATAACTGCTCACTGATAACTGATAACTGATAACTGAAATGACCCTACCCAATTCCCTAGAAGAAACGATCCTGCAAGCGAAAGCCGCCACCCAACTGGCTCTAGAATCGGGAGCTAGACGCATACAAGTGGAATTAGTTATCCCAGAAATTGCTCTACAAGCGCAAGCTTTAGCCCTTGATTTTACCTCTATTTTTGACAGTTATAGTTCTGGTTTAAGGGTAATTTTTCCCGATACCGGGGCTGCCATGTTAGCCCGACGGGATTGGGGAGAAACAGTTTTTCAACTGGGAGATTTAGGTAGTCGTTTTATTCCCGTCGAAAACAAAATTAAGCCCGAAGATGAAGCTTTTTTAGTTGTTTGTCCCTCCTCGGTCGAGATTAATTCCGTAGAAAAACTCTGTCACCTGGCCGAAGATCGCCCCGTGGTTCTTCTGATTCCCCAATTGGAAGATGTATCGGTAGTGGGTATCGGTTACGCGGCCCGACAATTGCGAGAAAGATTTTTAAGTACCCTAGAAAGTTGTTATTATTTTCGCCCCTTGGAATCAGCGATCGTTTATCGATCCTATCCTTCTTTGTGGCAAGTTTGGCTCGAAAAAGAAAACGGTTACGAGTTAATTTCCGAACAATCCACTAAACCCATGGGCGAAGCTTTAGAAAATCTGATTCTGAAAGCTTCTAGTAATACTCCTAATGATAGTTCTAATCCTGCTAACAAAGCCAACAAGTTGGGTTTATTTGCCACTATGGGACGCTTCTTAAAAGCATTGCAACATTGACGCTCCCGTCGCACTAAGCGCAAGGGATTCCCTGATCATCCAGTTACCTTATCGAAAATTTGGGTTAAAACCCCGTCTTTTTAACCCAAATTTTCGATAAACGGAGAATCAGACTATGTTCACATTCTTCTTACTTACCCGCCCCATAAGCTCTTAAGTGGGTTAATAGCTAACCTAAAATCAACCTCTTGCCCACTAATGTGGGACAATTACCCTAACCATTTAAAAAAGATTTATTGGAAACACAAACGGGTTTTGTGGACAGGGGCGTATTTTTTGGTTAGTTGTGGTGGTGTTACGATAGACCAGCTTAAAAAATATGGCTCTTCGGTTTGTCTTATGCAACGTACAGGGTTACAAGGAATAAAACTCTTATAGAGAAAGACATTTGGCGATTTTTGTTAATTGTTTTCGATCTAGAGCGAACTAATCAATTAAGTCTCTTGCCGGATAAGGATT
>NZ_JADBSZ010000340.1:0-16413 GCF_020246425.1 Microcystis sp. M079S1 | reverse complement strand
GACTAACTGGTAGGGACCACCGTTGTATAACCACTCATCTAAGGAAGCTGCTTCCCAGATGGGGTAGAAGTGGAGTCCAATTGCGTTGGAAGAGGGAACAACCGCACCGGAGATGATGTTGTTTCCGTAGAGTAGGGAACCTGCTACAGGCTCGCGGATACCGTCGATATCTACAGGAGGAGCGGCGATAAAGGCGATGATGAAGCAGGTGGTGGCGGTGAGCAGGGTGGGGATCATGATGACACCGAACCAACCGATATAGAGACGGTTGTTGGTGCTGGTGATCCACTGGCAGAACTGCTCCCACAGGGAAGCGCTCTCGCGCTGTTGTAGAGTTGTAGTCATGGTTGGATAATTTCTGTATGTATTAAGTTGTCAAGGTTCGTTGTTTGACATGAGTTAATACTATCGGCTTTTTATAGTTATGTAAAGGGGTTTTAAGAAATGTTTTTTTATCAATGTCATAACTTTTACTTATATAATTGATGTTCAGGTAAACTAGAAGCAGACAAATTCTGCAAAAATAAGCAATGATACCCGAAATTACCGCAAAACTATTGGAAGCGAAGAAAGAAAAAGGCCTCAGTTTCGCTGACCTAGAAGCGATTCTAGGACGAGATGAGGTGTGGATTGCCGCTGTTTTTTACCGGCAAGCGAGCGCCTCCCTAGAAGAAGCAACGAAAATTGTGGCAGCTTTGGGACTGGGAACCGAAATCGTCGCATCCTTAACCGAGTATCCTGTCAAGGGATTGGGTCCTGTTGTCCCCACCGACCCCCTGATTTATCGTTTCTACGAGATCATGCAGGTGTATGGAATGCCACTAAAATCGGTGATTCATGAAAAATTCGGCGATGGCATTATGAGTGCGATCGATTTTACCCTCGACGTGGATAAGGAGGAAGACCCTAAAGGCGATCGCGTTAAAATTACTATGTCGGGTAAGTTTTTACCCTATAAGAAGTGGTGAGTCCAGCCAAAGTCAACGGTAAGGAATAGAAATTCCTTGCCGATCCTGGTATTTTTCTTAACAAAACTTAACAATTGACGGCAAAATTTTGCTTGCTTTTTTTGGCAGATTTTGGGACAATATTTTTAAAAGAGTTTACTAATAATGGAAATATAACCACTTAATAATAAACACAGCAGTACCATTATAAGAAAATCATAACCCAAGCCGCCGCAAAAGTCAAGGTATCTCTCCTAATTATGCTGTGAAACTTCTAATTCCTTGAGCGGTGAGGGTTTGGGGAATTATGAATTATGAATTATGAATTGGGGAGTGGGAAGACAGTAAACTGATATAGTCATTTCAGATAAGTCTGATACGCTCTAGACCGATGAAACCCTGATTAACTCTAGCATTGATATTCTCAATCTTAATTGAAATGACTATAACTGCCAATTCAGACTTCAATTGGCGATGTTATATTGAACATTTTCAAGAAGAAGGCGCACCGCAAAGCGGATCTCTGCGAGATCGCTGTTTTTTTACCGCTTATGAAACTAACATTATTGTTCCTTTAAAATCTTTGAGGATTGAGGTAGAGATGGCAGATGTTTATAACAAAGTAATCTTTAGTTAAAGCCTTAAATATGGAGCTTTTGTTATCATTAGAATATATAAATATTCGTCATTTTAAAAAAAATTAGCGTAGGCAATGATTAATAGAAAAACTGAAGACTTGTGCAAGTTGTTGTGAACAAGTTACCTCCGCTATTCGGCGAAGATTAACCATAACGATAGCTCCAAAAAACATTATATTAACAAGAAATGGTGAATAGGGAACTCCGAAATATGAAGAAGCACCAGATAAAAAAAGATGTGCCACAAAATATGATACTATAACAAGCAATAAATCAGTTAAAATTGCAGATATATCTAAACTTAAGCCTAGTACAGGTGTTATAGCATAACTTAGAATAGTCAAGCTAGTACCTACTATAAATAGTAGGGATATTGCTCCAGCATCTTGTGCAAAAAATCCCCAAAATCCCAAATAAATCGCCATCAATGAAAACCCAACAGAGACAGCTTTTACGATCCCATCGTAAACATTTCTCAAAGCATTTCCCCAATCCATAAAAAATTCTCCAGCTAAGTTTGTAAATCTCTAAAGTCATGAAAGTATCAGCAAGATTGAGTAAATCTTAAAAATCTATATTATTTAGCGACCAAACATTTCAAGCAATTGCTCGAAAGTACCACAACTCTTAACTACTTCTGAGTCAAGGATTCCGACCATAAAAAATCCCGAAATTACAAAAACGAGAAGACCCTCTTGAAAATTACTGGTAGGCGCTATACTTGGTAACATTCCGAAAGCCAATAATGCAATGTCTCTGGCCAAAGTCATCAGAAGTTGTTCCTGTGATGATTGGTTTAAAAACATCTGTAAAAGAAACTGAAAAAATATTACTATAAGTATATGCCAATTTAGAAAGACTTGGGCAACTAATTCACGTGCAAATAACCCAACAACAGCAAGTAATACACCATAGAAGAAAAAGAAATATGAAATTAAACAACTCAAGTAATGAGGCATTATTAGCAAACGATTTGCCAAATCCATAAAAAATTCTCCAGCTAACTTTACCAATTTATGAAATTATCAAAGTATCAAAAAGGTTGGGTAAATTTTGACAATTTGTGCACTCGATTTACTCACCGAATAATTGACCATGTACAGCATTTACAAACGCTTCTGCTTCTGATTTTTGCCATGGCAATCCAGTGACAGGAGTTGCTGTTCCTCCGGCCGTAACCACACTTACCGTTGGAGATCCCCACATCAATAGAACACCAAAAATCAAGGGAATAATACCCACTACTACAGTTATCAAGACAATTCCTAAAACAACAAGGAATAGTCCCCCAACAACTTTCCTATCCATTTCATATCGAACTGAAACAACTTGCTTGAGAGGAACATCTTCTCTTCGTCCACCACTAAACCAGCTTTTCTTCGCCATATAGGTAAGTCTTTTGTTCGTTACAATACCAAAACAGTTGTCAACTAAGACATTTTCTTTAGAACTTGATGTCATTTTTTCCTCCTCATTTGATTTGTGTAATGGTTGATCGTGTGACCTGGACTGCATTGCCTAAACTGGCTTTAGGCATCCTGACTGTGATATACTAGAATCTGTACTATCACACATTTTCTTTAGATTGCCTAAATAAAGCCTTGAAACTGCTTAATTACTTAGGATACATCGTAGTCTTGAGTTTAGTCAGTCGGAAAAGTCGGAACTTACAGCCAAACAATTGATCTGAAATATCGGAAATATCAGCTAAAATAAGTAAAAAACTTACCTAATCTATAGTCCATGTTTCAAGCTAATCTATCTAATACGGTGTTAAATCTCTTAGATGAGTTGGTTTTTGCCAAAACAGATCAACATCTAGACTATCTTCAAAAAACTATCTTGCAAGGGACCTTAGAAGGTTACAAATACTCAGAAGTTGCCAAAGAATCTCATCTTAGTGAAGGTCATATTCGAGATAGTGCTTCAGAATTATGGAAAATTTTGTCAGAAGTTTTAGGGGAAGATATTACTAAATCAAATATTAGAGCAGTTTTAAAGAAACATAGCTTTATAAATAATAATATGGGACGAGATTTAGTCTCTTTTAATAATGTTCATATTTGTGATCATAATCCATTTTCCCTCAATAATAATAATTATCACTCTGAAATCCAGCGCGATCAACCTTATTTAGATTTAGGTCATATTCCTGAAATAACTCAATTTTATGGGAGAGTTGCCGAATTAAATAATCTAGAAACTTGGATAGTTGCGGAGAAATACCGTTTGGTTACTGTGTTAGGTTTAAAAGGAATTGGTAAAACCACCCTTTCTTTGAAACTGGTTGATAAAATCAAAAATAGTTTTAATTATGTTATTCGCAGAAGTTTGTATTTTTGTCCAAAATTAGATGAACTTTTAAGTGAAATTTTACCCTCTATCAATCCTCAATTGAAGCTCTCTCAAAGTCTTGACAAGAAATTAAATTTATTCTTAGAGTTAATAAAAAGCCATCGCTGTTTGATTATTCTTGATGATTTACAAAGTCTATTTGATTCTAAAAAACTAGCAGGTAATTATCAAAAAGAGTACCAAGATTATCAACTATTGTTTAAAAGCATTGCTGAAGTCAATCATCAAAGCTGTTTACTGTTGTTGAGTCAAGAAAAACCTATTGATACGACTTTTTTGGTGCAGAAAAATAAATTCATTAAAACATTAATCATAGAAGGTTTAGGAGAAGATGCCATAGAAATTTTGCGCCATCATAATCTATTAAATGAAGACAGTTGGGAAGCCTTAATTAAATGTTATCAAGGTCATCCTCTTTGGTTAGAATTAGTTGCTAGTTTTATTCAAGAGACATTTTTAGGTAAGGTTGCTGACTTTTTGGAGATTAAATACCCGATTGCCGAAGAAACTTTAGAGCAGACTTTATTAAGTATTTTGCAAAGTTTAACAGAATCAGAGAAACTAATGCTAACAGAATTAGCAAATTTTAATCAACCTATTTCTATTAAAGAAATGATCGACCAAACTTCTCTAGCTTATACAGATTCTTTGAAAGTAATTCAATCTCTAATCAGACGAATAATAGTGGCAAAAGATGAAAACGCTCTATTATGTTTGAATCCTGTTTTTAAAGCTTATGTAATTAATCATCAAATCTAGGGCTGAGTCGAAAGAAAGAGAAATTTTAGCTAATTTTATCGCAATCATAATAGTTTACGAAATTCTACGACTGTCAAATAGTTACACCTGCATTTTAATTTCAGGAATTTCCCCATCTTGCCAGCGTTTTTCCAAGGATGCAAGATACTCATTGCATCTTGTATATTAGTTAATGCCTCTTCCTCAGTATATCCCCCAGACCAACAACCGGGGAGCAAAGGAGCGCCAACAGTAATTCCTTTTTCAGAACGATAAAGGACAATTTTATATTTCATCACAGTAGGGATCACAATTTATCTATAAAGCCATGATATAATCCAATCAAAAAACGACTTTAATGTCTTGAGTATCCCATCAGGCCAGTGTTCTCTTTCTGGTATTGAATCTTCACTATCACCACACTGTTGAACAAGTTTAGCACCTGTCTCTCTCCCTTGTTGAGATACATATAAATCCCGTCTATCTACAGCTTCTATAATTTTATCTTTATCTGATTTTGGTAAATCTTTCCAACCAGATTCACAATAAGAATCTGGATGTGTTTCATAGGCAAACTTACGAAAGTCATCAGATTGAAGCTCTAATTTGGCAAATAATTCAGGATCGGCTTTTAACTTATTTTCCATTTTCTGCTGTAAAGATTTCCCGACATTTTTTAGAAATTCTTGCCCTTTTTTAGTCAAATTAGGATAAGTTTCATTCATAAATCTAGTCAAGTATTTATGTCCAAACTCTAAGTAATAATCTGGTGGTTGCTGGCCAGGATTTCTTTTCATAAAATCGTCGTAGCGAAATTGATAGTAATCTATATTCCCCAATGAGTCTAGTGGATAAGGAGTAGGAATAATAGAACCATAATCAGCGCAATTTGTTGAACTTTTTTCTTCAAAAATATCAATACAGTCAGGCATGACCCATCCTTGTAGTTTAGTATCTTGATCAAATACCAAATACCAAAGATGATCTGCTTCATCTGTAACCCAGGCAAACTTTCCTGTAGGTGGAATCCGAACAACGTCAATATTAGTACCTGATTTCAAACAATGAATAATCTTGGCATTTATTGATGGTTGCGTTCGGAAATTAACACAACTACTACCTCTTACTTTATGAGAAGAAGTTTCACCATCAAATTTTTGAGCTAAAACTGGTAAAATTACATTTACGTTAAGATAAGCCGTTAACAATTCTAACATAATATTGAGATTTAAAATAGATATTTTAATCATAATATAACTCTCCGATTCAAAAATTTAAATTTTCAGGGTTTCCATAAATTGACAGGATTATCAACTAGAAACAGAGTAACCATTCAGGGGGAGCAGGAAAAAAACTGATAGCTGCCTCCTGTCTCCTGTCTCCTGAACTCCCTAACCTAAATCTCGGTCTTTAGTGACGGTAATTTCCTTAGATAAGTGTCGATACCAAGTAAAATAGAGACCGATAGAAAGCAAAAGAAAAACCAAAGCCAAAATCTTCAAACTTTGCCACTGCTTGATGATTAAAACAATCCCCATCATAAAGAGGACTAATTGCCAAGGAACGGTGAGAAAAGCGGCGATGATATCCCGTTGATTTTCCGCTTTAATTTTTGCCTGTAGGTTAGGTTTAACACTTTGACGGACTTCTCCCCAAAAGCCAAAAGGTCGGGTAACATTATAGAAATTTTCCATGACTAAACTATCGGTGGGAGGAGTTAACAAAGTAGCGATAATACAGCCAGCTAAAGCGAACAAACTCGGCACAAGAAAGAGAATATATTCCTGATATTGACTGTGACGAAAGAAAGGTAAAATTATCACTTGTGAGGCAATAGCCGCAATCATTCCCGCTAAAGTTCCCACGGCAAAACCATAACCATTAAAGCGCCACCAATACCAACGTAATAGGAGAGGAACTGCTAATCCCACCCCTAATCCCGTGGTTAACCAACCCCAAATATCATTGACATTTTGGATATTAAAACTCAAAACTAAGCCAATTACTACCACAAAAACCGAGGCCAAACGACCTTGAAAAACTAACTCCTGTTCTCCCGCATTTGGTTTCAAAAAAGCTTGATAGATATCTTTGACCCAATAGGCAGCACTAGCGTTAATAACTGCGTTAAAAGTGGACATAGCTGCCGCTAAAAAAGCAGCAATTAATAACCCTTTCATCCCCACGGGAACGTATTGAGTAATAACCGTGGCCAGAATTCTTTCCGGATCTGTAATCGTGCCTTTAGTTAAACCGTAGTGAATACCTAAAACCGCAAAAGCTGTGACTAGCGGCCAACGGAAAGAAAGCAAAATAATCCAGAATAAAGATAATAAACCGGCATCTCGATCGCTTTTGGCGGCTAGGTATCGTTGTAACATATAACCACCGCTGCCGCTGCAACCTTCGATGATGGTTTTAACTAAATAAAAGAAAATCACCCCACCAAACAAATTAAAGATGGCATAATCTCCGGGTAAATCCAAAGTCAGGGAGGGAAAAATACTAGCCCAGTCGCTTAAATTCCAAGTTTTTGGCTCCGCTGCCCCCGGAATTGCTACCGTGAAACTATCGGGAAGATTAACGGTAAAAAAGGCCACTGCCGATACATAAATTACCGCCACAAAAATCAGAAATCCTTGAAATAAATCGGTAATTACCCCACCATAAAAACCACTGGCCACGGTATAAATCAAGGTTAGAAGAATCAATATCACCGAAGCAAGACGATCATCCATACCCAGAAACTGCCCTAAAAATTTCCCCCCCGCAACGGAGAAATAACTCATCGCACCGATAGAGAATAAGAGAGTGGCGACGGCGCTAATAATTCGGGCAAAATTCCCCTGTTTTCCAGTTCCAAAGCGAAATTGCATCCATTCCGCCATGGTCATAACTTGGGCGCGGCGATTCCATTTGCCCATAAAAGCCATGAGAAAGGCCATAATTAGGACAACACCGCCGCGGATTTCGATAAATAATCCTTTGGGGCCGACGGCGTAAATTAGGGCAGAAATGACCATAGTTCCCGCTAAATCGGTGTTAGCCGCCATTCCCGACACCCCTAACATCCACCACGGCAAATTGCGATTACCTAAAAAGTAGGATTCTAGACCTTGAGAAGCTTTTTTCTCGGCTATAATCCCGATTATTAGGGTTGCTGCCAGATAAAGCAGGATAATTACATAATCAATTAACTGCATAGTTGAGATCAATTTAACTTTCGATCGTTATAGCATCAATTGACTACGATTTCTGGCTAACGGTTTCTTTTTCTAAGATTTGCACCCGTTGCTCTAGCTTTTTTAAATCTTCCTTTAGTTCAATTACTAAAGTGGCTAAACGCTGGAACAGTGGGTCACTTTCCCCGACTACTTCCCCATTTACTATACCCGTTCCCGATCGCCGTTGGGGAATCGGAGCGGCATTTTCCCCGCGGATGGATATTCCTCGAATCTGACTTTCAAGGCGCTCGACTCGATTGCGGAGACTAATTAACTCCGATCTTACCGCCGTATCCGATTGTGCTTTGCTGGCATTAACAAAACTCAGTATTAGCAAAAGGGAGATAATCAGAGTTAAAAAGCCATAAAAAGAGATTTTAGCTAATTTCATCGATTTTACCTCCTATCTATCTTACCCAACTTAATAGACCTCCTGCAAAAGTAAGTTATCGAGCCGCCATCGGTTCAAAATACCCAAAAAAATAGATAAATTTGACATAATCTTAGGTTTTATGAATGGGATAGTTGTCTATTGTCTTTTTTCTCCTCCTGGCGACCGTCTCCTATCTCAGAGTCTCCTCACCTAACGGAAGATTTTTGATTTTTGCCGGAGATCTAATGTTAAGAAACGTGGCTAAATCTAAAGCTTAATTGCAATTCCGCCCCCGGGTGATTAGTTGCTCAAAAGAGGATGATAAGGTAAAAAACACGATTTTGTCGAAATTTGGCCTTATCTCTATGTATAAAAACTCGGATAAAGATTTTCTCGGAGCGGCAATCACAGCCGGTTTAGGTGCGGGAATCGTCACTTCTTTTGCTGTCAATCAAGGACAAGACATCGGTACAGCTTTAGGAATTACCGCTTTAGCGGCTCTTTGCGGTGTCGTCTGCCGTCATTTTGACCTAATGTGATGCAATCTTCCTCACACATCCAATTCTGCCGAAAAATCCCGTTTTTTCTCGTATTGATAGGGACCGAGCAGAGCGCCCCAAATTCCCTTACCAGTGCCGGGATCTAGGCCTTTATCGTAGGTTTTTAGGCTATCACTCGTCACCTCGAAACCTAAAGCCACCTGATAGGTTGTACCCTCATAGGTGAATTGACAGCGCTGTTCCGGTTGCGGTTGGGCGATAAACTGGTATTGATTATCAGCGAGAGTATTGACTTTGACCGATAAAGTGCAAGTAGGCAGGAAAGTTAGGTCTTCTAAGCTAATTTTTCGCAAAATATCGGGATTTTTGCCCGCACCTTGCACGGATTTCAGGTCATTAAACATATAATGCCTAACCTCTAACCCTGCCGATTCCGAGCGCATTAATCGCCACAGTCGCGGTCGGTAGGGTTGGTCTAAATTGATTATACTCGCCTGTTCGGCAAAAAGAGCGATGCTGTCTTCCCGAAATAAAGGCAGCGGACGCAACCATAAACGCAGGTGAACGTACCACACCGGTTCCGCTTGTGCTTGCCGTTGATTTTCAAATTCACCCGCGAGATACCGACCAAAAGTGATTAATTCAGGGGTCATAGCTCAAAAAACTCTCCTTATTGCCTCAAAATTAATCATAACACCCATAGAAATCACTTTTTTGACAAAAATGACCTTCAGGCTACCAGAACCCGCTTAAACCCGGCTATTCCCCCTTTAGTGTACCAATATTCCCAGCGACCGCCAGCAGCACTAGACCAATCCTTGAGGTCAAATTCACCGCTGCCGGAGGGAGTTCCCGCGATGCGGTAGACTTTCACCGCTTGACCGTTATTATTCCAGATTAAAGGCCGATCCGGCTCCATCTGTTCGGGTAGAGTCCCGTTAGTTTGCAGAAAATAGGCATCTTGTCCCTTATCGGTGCCGTTGCCGTAGACTTTGGCGATACCATGCTCATCGATCGCCAGAAAAGCACCTTCTTCTAAACCGATAGCGTAGGCGGGCAGTTGATTGTGATTATCGTGTACATTGCGGGCTAAAAAACCAAAAAGGCGACCATATCTTGTTTCGGGATGATCTTGATTGAGTCGATCCAAATGGGTATCTGTCACCACTTTTTTGAGAAAAGGAACCCGAATAAAATCACTCCGATAGAAGTCTTTAGTGTTGAAGTGAAAGGGATTATTTAATATTTCCGAACTCAGTACCCCTTCGTGAGTGGGCGCATAGTAAAAATCACCCAGAATAGCCATTCCTGCGCTGGTTCCCGCCACGGGAACTTTTTTCTCATTGATCAGATAATTGATCGCTGTTTCCACCTTTGTGCTTTCCCACAAATCCTCGTACTGATTTTGATCACCACCGGCAAAAAAAAGAATATCGGCATTACGAATATATTCGATAACATCAGGATGATTCGCCGCTTCACGACTATCAATTGATAGTTCCGCCGCCGAGCCGATCAGGGAGCGGTAATTGTCGCAAATCCAATCAGCTTGACCGCCAAGATTGCCAAAGCGCAACACTAAGTAATTACCGCCTTTAGCCCGATTCAATAACCATGTGGTCGCCTGATCTTCTCCTAATTTACCTCCTTCCGCTCCCCCGATTAATAAAATACCCGATCGATGTTTTACCGACTGAAAATTGGCTTGTCCACAACGACAAGAATAACGAAAATCTCGATTATGATTGTCGAACATAGTCTTATACCCTCGCCCCTTAGCTCACTGCTTCTATCCTAGCTTTAACTAGGACAAAATCAGAATTTTCTACCATAAAAGTTAACAACAAAGCTGATCTATAGCTGAAATCGGTAGCGGCAAAACTCCCTAGTTTACATTCTGTTAAAAATCGTCCTATAATAATCCAAGGCTAGAAACTGGCAATTATTACTGTTGAAGTTGAAAATCGGCGGGCGATATGTTAAACAGACGTTCTTTTTTGCAAGGATTAGGTACAATCGCCTTAGCGGGAGGTTTAAGTGGCTGCGCTTCTGGAAGCGGCAATCTGAGCATTTTTCTCCTATCTGGTTCGATTCCGCCGCGATTACTAACAGATTTTCGGAAAACTATTGCCGAAAAAAAAGTCAATTTTCAGTCGGAAAGGCAGCTGAAAGAGCTATTAAAATTGTTGGAAAAATGGTTAAAAAATCAGGGGCAACCAGCCTCACAATTTTCGAATTCTATTCCTTTTAGGGAACAAAACCCAGCGATCGGTAATTTAGTCACCCTAGGGGATGCTTGGCTAGGAAAAGCGATTACCAACGGCTTAATTCAACCCCTAGATACTTCTCAACTCTCTAATTGGTCAAAACTGCCCCCCCGTTGGCAAGAAAACATGACTCGCAATGCCCAAGGACAACCGCAAACAGAGGGTAAAGTCTGGGGTGCGCCCTATCGTTGGGGAATGACAGTAATTGCCTATAATGAGGAAAAATTCGCTCAATTTGACTGGCGACCACAAGATTGGTCTGATCTATGGCGACCGGAATTAACCGGTAAAATTGCCCTAATTGATAATCGTCGCGAAGTCATCGGTTTAACCCTAAAAAAATTGGGTTATTCTTATAATTCTAGTGATTTAAAACAAGTAATGGGACTAAAAGACCAGCTATTCGCTTTACAAAAACAGGTAAAATTTTATAGTTCTCAATATTATTTACAACCCCTGATACTCGGTGATGTCTGGCTATCTGTGGGTTGGTCTAATGATATTTTACCAGTGAGCAATCGCTATAATAAAATTAAAGTTGTTGTCCCCAAATCTGGTACTTCTCTCTGGTCAGATGTGTGGGTAAAACCGGTTTTAACTACTCCTAATTCTCTTGTCCAGCAATGGATTGATTTTTGTTGGCAACCAGAATCCGCCACTAAAATTTCTTTATTTACCTCCGGATTATCCCCCCTAATTCTCACTGAAAATCCCGACCAAATTTCCCCAGATATTAGAAATAATCCTTTACTTGTTAATCCAGAAGCGATCAAAAAAAGCGATTTTTTAAACCCTTTATCCCCAGCAACCGAGCAAGAATACGAGCAATTGTGGCAAGCAATGCGACAGTTAGTATAGTCAGGAGATACTAGACAAAATTCTGCGAGAATATTGAGGTGAAAATTACATTTACCTAACTGATAACTGATAACTGATTAAGCGGCTTGACTTTGGGTTTCTTGGGCAAGAAAAGTAAGGATAGAAGCTTTCTCAATTAACCCCAAAACCGTGCCGTTTTCTTCTACCACTGTCACTTGAGATAAATTTTCGCCTTCCAAAATTTTCACCACATCTAAGAGAGAAGTATTAGACAAAACCAGTTTAAGACTTTCGCTAGTTTGTAATAACTGGCCGATATTTACCTCTGTCCATTGGGAAGTGGGAATCGTTTTCAGAGCCTCTACATTAATCACCCCCAATAGTTTACCTTCGCTATCGGTAACTAGGAATTTAGACCATTGTTGTTTACCGATAACATAATTATTAGCAAACTCGCGCAGGGTTAAATTAATCGGCACTACGGGACTATTAGGAGAAATAACATCTTTAGCACTGTAGCGACTTAGGAAATCTTGAACCTTAGCTGATTGAGCGGAAAAGCCGGCATTTTGTAGGAGGAAAATGCCAATTAATAGCGTCCAAAAACTGCCAAATTGAGTGATTCCGAGAATTGATAGCGCACCGATGACAATCGCTAACCAACCAAAAAATTGACCGAAACGACTAGCGAATAAAACCCCTTTATTGGGATTGCCTGTTACTTGCCAAACGATAGCTTTAAGGATATTTCCACCATCTAAAGGTAAACCGGGGATCAGGTTAAATAAACCCAGAGCGAGGTTGATATAGGCCAGGAGAGAAAGAATCGCCGCTAGGGGCGCGCTTAAACTAATATTAAGACCAATAATTAGGAAGATACCGAAGAGCAGTAAACTAACTAAAGGGCCGGCAATTGCTACTAGAAAAGCTTCTAGAGGAGTTTTCGATTCTCTGCCGAGAGTTGCCAAACCACCGAATAAAAAGAGGGTAATTGATTTGACTTCAATACCTTGGGCGATGGCAACAAAACTATGACCTAATTCGTGGGCAACCACGGAGGCAAATAGGAGAATAGCGGCAAAAAATCCTAAGAGCCAGGGCATAATTCCCGTTAACTGGGGAAACTGACTTAATTCTCCCCCATAGGTTAAGGTAATTAACCCCAGAACAAAGAACCAAGAAGGATTAATATAAAAGGGAATTCCAAAGAGATTCCCGACTCTAATGTTGCCATTCATTTTGTATCTTCTCCAATTATGGGGGACTAACGCCAAGAAAATTAGGTTATCAATTGCGCCATTCACTTCTGTTAACAATTGTAACAAAAATGAAAATTTCTCCGGCATTCTTTCAGGGAGTAAAAACCGTCATCCCTGTGGTTCGGTTATTTTCGTAGGAGAATTAAATCAATGATTAATTATTTACGGGGACAAGCGATCGAGGTGATCAAAACCCCCAATAACCGACTGATCTTGATTTTAGACGTAAACCAGATCGGTTACGAAATCCAAATTCCCTCGCGATTAGCCCTAGACATCGGCAACGATAACAATGATAGTTGTCGGATTTTTACTCACCTACTCCTTCGCGAGGAGCAGCCTTTATTGTACGGTTTCGGCACCGCCCCAGAGCGAGATCTGTTTCGTCAACTGCTTTCCGTCAATGGGGTTGGGGCGCAATTAGCCCTAGCTTTAATCGATACCTTGGGGATTGAGGAACTTGTGGTGGCGATAGTGACAGGAAATACCAAAATTTTGAGCAAAACCCCCGGAGTCGGCTTAAAAACAGCAGAGAGAATCGCTTTGGAGTTAAAAACTAAATTGGCAGCATGGCGACAACTAAGAGAAGCGACGACGACAACCACAGCAATACTACCGGCAGCGGCAATCCTTGAAGATGTGCAGATGACCCTTTTAGCTTTAGGATACAGCCGGGAGGAGATCGATCGAGCTATCGCAGTCCTCAGTCAAGATGCTTTATTTAGTAAAAATACTCAGCCGGAAGACTGGATTAAAGGAGCCATTAATTGGCTAGGCTAAATCAGTCGTCAGGAGTCAGGAGGCAGGAGACAGGAGGCGGTCGGCAGGAGACAGGAGGCGGTCGGCAGGAGGCAGAAGGCAGTTTCATTTATTCTCCCCACACCCCACTTCCCCACACCCCACTCCCCACACCCCCACTCCCCACACCCCCACTCCCCACACCCCACTCTGGTGCTCCCTTCTTCGGGCAAATGTTAAAAAGTATTACGAAAATAGTGAGAAGGTGAACCAGATGCCGCAAAATAGTTGCGTTAGGTCGCTCTAGCTAGGGAAGTCTTGAGACGCTGAGGCGGAAACGAGATAACTTGAGCGTAGTGACCACAACTGCTATAAAATGTCAGATTAAGTTTATTAATCTCACTTAGTTGGGAGGAATCCATCAATGAGTATCGTCACGAAATCGATCGTGAATGCTGATGCTGAAGCTCGTTACCTCAGCCCCGGCGAACTAGACAGAATTAAAGCCTTCGTTGGCAGTGGTGCCGCTCGTTTACGCATCGCCGAAACCCTGACCGGCGCTCGCGAAACCATCGTCAAACAAGCAGGCGATCGCTTATTCCAAAAACGTCCTGACATCGTTTCCCCCGGTGGCAACGCTTACGGCGAAGAAATGACCGCTACCTGTCTGCGTGACATGGACTACTACCTACGTTTAATCACCTACGGAGTAGTTGCTGGTGATGTCACCCCGATTGAAGAAATCGGTTTGGTCGGTGTGCGTGAAATGTACAAATCTTTAGGAACCGACATCGGTGCCGTAGCTCAAAGCGTTCGCGAAATGAAAGAAGTTGCTACTGGTCTTATGTCTTCTGACGATGCTTCTGAAGCTTCTTCCTACTTCGATTACGTGATCGGCTCTATGTCCTAGAATAATTCCTTTGTGAATTGTTCTAGACACACCCCTCGTAAACCTCTTAAGATTAAGCAAAACCCAAGGAAGAACCACCATGCAAGACGCAATTACTTCTGTTATCAACTCTGCTGACGTTCAAGGCAAATACCTTGACGCTTCTGCTCTCGGCAAACTGAAAGGCTACTTCGCCACCGGTGAACTGCGCGTGCGCGCCGCTAGTGTCATTAGCGCCAACGCTGCTGGTATCGTTAAGGAAGCTGTGGCTAAGTCCCTGTTATACTCTGACGTAACCCGTCCCGGTGGTAATATGTACACCACCCGTCGTTACGCCGCTTGTATCCGTGACCTCGACTACTATCTCCGTTATGCTACCTACGCTATGTTAGCTGGAGATCCTTCTATCCTCGACGAGCGCGTTCTCAACGGCCTGAAAGAAACCTACAACTCTTTAGGTGTACCCATCTCCTCCACCGTTCAAGCTATCCAAGCGATGAAAGAAGTCACCGCTAGTTTAGTTGGTGCTGATGCGGGTAAAGAAATGGGGATTTATTTCGACTACATTAGCTCTGGCTTAAGCTAGAAGTAACGAACTCGGACAAAATAGGGTTCGGGAAGCCGAGGATGAGTGCTAGGTCTTTAAAGGCTGAATCTGGCCAAGATAGGTTTTGACGAGCTAGTATTGATCCTTGACTCCCGACCTTTGTTATTTTAGAAAAAGGCCTTCGTTAGTTTGAGCGACAAGTTTTTCAGCGATTAGGAGAAATCAATCCATGCGGATGTTCAAAATCACCGCTTGTGTTCCTAGCCAAAGCCGCATTCGGACACAACGGGAATTACAAAATACCTATTTCACCAAACTCGTTCCCTACGATAATTGGTTTCGTGAGCAACAACGCATCATGAAAATGGGCGGCAAAATTGTCAAAGTGCAGTTAGCTACCGGCAAACCGGGAACTAATACAGGTTTACTGTAATTGGCTGCCACTGGAACTTAAAAAAAGAGGTCTTTCCAGACCTCTTTTTGCTTTAGGGATTTTTTTCAAACTGCAAAGCGGCAGAGTTGAGACAATAGCGTTTTCCCGTCGGGGGTGGACCATCATTAAAAACGTGACCAAGATGAGCATCACAGGCGGCACAAACAATCTCTGTCCGCACCATGAAAAAACTAACATCTCGCTCGTACTTAATATTAGCCTCGTTAGCAGCAGTCCAGAAACTCGGCCAACCAGTACCCGAATCATACTTGCTGTCAGAAGTAAATAACTCCGTACCACAGCAGACACATTTGTAAATACCTTTTTCTTTATTATCGTGATATTTACCCGTAAAAGCCCGTTCTGTTCCCTTTTTGCGAGTAACTTGGAACTGTTCGGGAGTTAGCTGGGCCTGCCATTCCGCCTCAGTTTTACGAACTTTTTCTACCATAGTCATGACAACCGCCATTATGATTAAATTTCCCTTTTTAGTCTAACCTGAGTTCGAGATCTAGGGTTTTTCATAACCTCAGCTTATCAATGGTATAAGTAACAATATCGTCAACCCCCTTTACAAACCGTTACAAACTCTTTAAGATAGAGACATCATCAATCGTACCTCGATAACTTAATAGGAATCATAAACCAATGACCACCACTCTACAACAGCGCGAGAGCGCTTCCCT
>NZ_JADBSZ010000034.1:0-18639 GCF_020246425.1 Microcystis sp. M079S1 | reverse complement strand
AGTTATCAGTTATCAGTTATCAGTTATCAGTTATCAGTTATCAGTTATCAGTTATCAGTTATCAGTTATCAGTTATCAGTTATCAGTTATCAGTTATCAGTTATCAGTTATCAGTTATAGTCATTTCAATTAAGATTGAGAATATAAATGCCAGAGTTCATAAGGTTTTCATCGGTCTAGAGTGGATCAGAATTATCTGAAATGACTATATCAGATGTGAGTTATCACTAACCCAGGCGGGCGTTGGGTTTCATACTTCAACCCAACCTACGTTTTGATTACTGATTACTGTTTACTGTTCACTGAAAGGGGTATTCGTGAGAGAGGAAGGGTAAGGGGATTAATTCTCCTGTTGCCTCGCCGATTTGTACTTTTAAACCCTCTCCTCCCGCTTTTGTTTTCACATAACCCAAGCCAAAATCCTCCAGCACACTGGTGAGTAAACCGACTTTTTGCGCTTCTAAAATAATCGGGGTATTGCTGGGGACGGGTTGGCTGAGTTTTATGCCCCAAAGTCTTTGTTTTACGCCTTTATAGGTGTTGAGACGGGCGATAGTTTCTTGACCAATATAACAGCCCTTATCAAAGACAATCGCTCGCCATAAACCGGCCTCTAAAGGGTTATAATCTTCGGTTAATTCTCGATCGACTGCCGGTCGGCCTTGATGGATTCTCAGGTATTCCCACACCTGCTCATCGGCGGGAGTAACGCCATTTTTAATTAAATTTTCCCAGAGGGGACCGGCTTCGGCGGCGGCAACGATTAAAGTATATCCGGGTAGGTCTAAGCCGGTGCCGACGGCCAGTCTCAGGGCGGGTTGAGAAAGGAGATAATGACTATGCTGCACCCCCGTTAAAATCTGCTCTGGAACGGCAATTTTTTGCAGGTATTGCCCGCTTTCAGTACCGATTAGGGTGACAATGCCAAAATTATCGGTTAAGTCGCTAATTTCCACTTTATCGAAGGGGAAAATATAGCGATCGATCAATTCCAGTAAAAATTGACGACGTTGGGGAGAAACGAGGATGAGGAGGGAATCATCGCTGGCGTAAACTGTGACAAAATCGAGGGTACGACCGGTAGAGTTAAGGAAAATTGTCTCACAACCCTGACCCGGTTTCAGGCGATCAATCGCGTTACTGGTTTGATTGTGGAGAAAACGCAGTCGGTCCTGGCCTTTTAATTCTAATAAACCCCAATCGGAGCGATCGATTAAAATTGTTTGGGATGCTAAACTTTGGGGATCATTGTGGTAATCTTTCAGAAAATTAGCGGCATACTGTGCCTTGATCGTGTCTAACGCTGCTTTCATTGGGGTAAATTAGCGAATAATCGGTTAATAATACGCTCGGTTTTTGTTTCCAAACTCTGCCAATCTAGTTCACCGGTGGGGTCGAGGAGACTGGTATCGATGGTGACGCTCTCTCCTTCATCGGTGGGATAATCGAGAAAACAGACTTGAAAACAAAGTTCCCAAATATTTACAGTAACGGAGCGATCGAGATAAGTCAAACAGAGCAGATAACTGGGATAGGGATCTTGAATTTCTGTATAAGTTCCTTTCCAGAGGGAATTTTCTAACTGTTTACGCAGATTATCCAGCACCCGAATAAATGCCGGCTGCATTAACAATTGTGCCTGTTCCCAAGCGATAATATCTTTAAATTTTGGATTCATCTTATCAGTTATCAGTTATCAGTTATCAGTTATCAGATTTGAGGATTAAGTGGGGAGATCCCCCCTGCCCCCCTTGATAAGGGGGGATCTGACAATTTTTAACACCCACCTACTTATTAAGTGAGCAATATTAAATAGACAAAGACATACATTTCAGCCCTAGAACTATTTTGTTTAACTCTTGGAGATGTCTAATGGCATTAACAGTGCTGTCTTTTCACTGTTTACTGTTTACTGGTTACTGTTTACTGGTTACTGGTTACTGTTTACTGGTTACTGATAACTGATAACTGTTTACTGATAACTGATAACTGTTTACTGATAACTGATAACTGATTTAGGCTGTTACTAGGGTTGCTTCCTTAGCTGCCATCATTTTCATCAGGTCTAACATCCGGCAGGAGTAACCCCACTCGTTATCGTACCAAGAGACGACCTTAAAGAAATTGGCATTAAGTTGAATGCCAGCTTTAGCATCAAAGATACTGGAATGGGGGTCGGTGATAAAGTCACTCGATACCACTTCCTCATCGGTATAACCGAGGATACCTTTCATCGGTCCTTCGCTGGCGGCTTTCATAGCGGCGCAGATTTCCTCGTAACTGGTGGCTTTTTCGGTTTTAAAGGTTAAATCCACCGCCGAAACGTTGGGAGTTGGCACACGGAAGGCCATACCGGTTAATTTGCCTTTTAGGGAAGGAATAACTAGGGTTACTGCTTTGGCTGCTCCCGTGGAGGAGGGGATAATATTTTGACCAGCGCCGCGACCACCGCGCCAATCTTTTTTCGATGGACCGTCCACGGTGGGTTGAGTGGCGGTCATCGAGTGTACCGTGGTCATTAATCCTTCCGCTAGTCCGAAGTTATCGTTAATAACTTTGGTGATCGGGGCTAAACAATTGGTGGTACAACTAGCGTTAGAGACGATCAGATCCTTAGCGGGATCGTACTCATTATCGTTAACGCCCAGTACAATAGTACGAATTTTGTCGGGATCTTTGGTGGGCGCGGAGATAACCACCCGTTTGGCCCCTGCTTCTAGGTGTTTTCCTGCCCCTTCCGCGGTGGTAAATAAACCGGTGGACTCGACCACATAATCGGCCCCGGTTGCACCCCAGGGCAGTTGGGCGGGGTCTTTAATCGAGTAACAGGGGATAAACTTACCATCCACGACGATGCCATCTTCTTTTGCTTCTACCGTACCCTGAAAACGTCCGTGGGTGGAGTCGTATTTGAGCAGATAGGCAATATTATCGGGGGGGACGAGATCATTAATACCAACAAACTCGAAATCAGGATTTTGGATACCCGCCCTAAAAACGAGGCGACCGATACGACCGAATCCGTTGATGGCGACTCTTACTTTTGTCATGAAAAAAACTCCTTTGCAGCTGCGATAAGCTTAGGCACGATCAAGAAAAAATAATTTGAGAATTGATTAGCCTGTAGAGAATCACTATATATGCTAATCAGCTTTTATCGATCGCTAGATGAAGTATAGAAAGATTTTAAGTTTCAGGGCTTCCAAGATAAAAAATCATCAATTTGCCACTCTAGTCGTCCCCGCCACCGGCATCGAGAAAACCTGATTAGGCCCTGGCCGACCAACGAGAATGTGATCATATAGCCTTTTGGGAAAAGCCGACATTAAAAAATCATTAAAAGCTTTCTGAGAATGATTGATCCCTAAGTTAAGAACATATTAATATGCCTTTAAAAGCCATTTAAAAACCCCGCCCGACTGACATAAATTCCCCAAGTCAGATTGGCAAAATATAGCTTATTTTAATAGTTTTTTGCGCCCCAAAAGGTTAGACTCTTGATTACAGTTTGAAAACTGACCGAGGGTTAACCCTCTCGATAATCTGGAGAAATTGTCTATCAACTCTCTTAATCTCATCCTTCATAGATATTGGAGAAATATTCATGGTATTCACACCAGAAAGACCCTTAACAGAACAAAATCCCCTTTCTCAAGACGAACTCTATAAAACCCATGCCTATTGGCGCGCTTGTAACTATTTAGCTGTAGGTATGATTTATCTGCGCGATAATCCCCTCCTCAAAGAACATCTTAAACCCGAACACGTTAAGTATCGTTTGCTCGGTCACTGGGGAGCAAGTCCGGCCTTAAGTTTTACCTACGTTCACCTCAACCGTTTAATCAAAAAATACGACCTCGATATGATTTTTATGGCCGGTCCCGGCCATGGGGCGCCGGGGGTACTCGGTCCGGTTTATCTAGAAGGAACCTATTCGGAAATTTACCCCGATAAAAGTGAAGACGAGGAAGGATTACAAAAATTCTTTAAACAATTTTCTTTTCCCGGTCACATCGGCAGTCACGTCACCCCCGAAACCCCCGGTTCTATCCATGAGGGCGGCGAACTGGGTTATAGTGTTTCCCATGCCTACGGTTCTGTTTTTGACAATCCCGACCTCATTACGGCCGTGGTGGTGGGTGATGGGGAAGCAGAAACCGGTCCCCTTGCCACCGCATGGCACTCGAATAAATTCCTTAACCCGATTCGCGATGGTGCGGTACTGCCAATTTTAAACTTAAACGGTTATAAAATCGCTAATCCCACCATTCTCTCCCGTATTTCGACGCACGAGTTAGAAAGTCTCTTTGTCGGTTACGGTTACACTCCCTACATCGTCGAATGTAAGGAAGATGAAGACCTCATGCACTGCCATCAAAAAATGGCCGCTACCCTAGAACACTGTATCAATCAGATTCGCTCCTATCAACAGGAAGCTCGCAGCACGAGTATTGCTAAACGTTACCCCTGGCCGATGATTATCCTCCGGTCTCCCAAGGGTTGGACGGGTCCGAAAAACGTTGATGGTCATAAAGTAGAAGGATTCTGGCGCGCTCACCAAGTCCCCATGGGTGCTATGCAGGAAAACCCCGAACACTTGAGAAAATTAGAGGAGTGGATGAAAAGCTATAACCCGGAGGAATTATTTGACTATACCACGGGTAAATTTAAGCCAGAATTTAAAGAACTCGCTCCTATTGGTCCTCGTCGCATGAGTGCTAACCCGCACGCTAACGGCGGATTGCTGCGTAAAGACCTAAAAATGCCCGATTTTCGTCAATATGCCGTAGATGTCACCCACCCGGCCCAAGTGGAAGCGGAAAACACGGGAGTGATGGGGGTATTTTTGCGGGATGTAATGCGAAATAATATGACTAATTTTCGCGTTTTTGGTCCCGATGAAACTGCTTCTAATCGTTTAGCGGCTCTCTATGAAGTGACTAAAAAAGCTTGGTTAGCCGATACCTATCCGGAGGATTTAGATGGTAGCCAATTATCTCCCGATGGTCGGGTGATGGAGATACTGAGTGAACATACTTTAGTCGGTTGGTTAGAGGGTTATTTATTATCCGGTCGTCACGGTTTATTTCACTCCTACGAGGCTTTTGCTCACGTTATCGATTCCATGTTCAACCAACACGCTAAATGGCTCGATATCTGCAAAAATCATGTGCCTTGGCGCGCTTCTGTCTCCTCTTGGAATCTGTTGTTATCCTCGGTGGTTTGGCGGCAGGATCACAATGGTTTTAGTCACCAAGACCCCGGTTTTATCGATTTAGTAACCAATAAAAGTGCCGACGTGGTGCGGGTTTATCTTCCCCCCGATGGTAACTGTTTATTAAGTGTGGCTAATCACTGTCTCAAGAGCAAGGATTACACTAATATTATCGTTGCTGATAAACAGAAACACCTGCAATACTTGACCATTGAAGAAGCAATTAAACACTGCACCAAAGGTATCGGTATTTGGGATTGGGCAAGTAACGATGATGATGGAGTAAATCCCGATGAACCGGATGTAATTATGGCTTGCTGTGGGGATATTATTACTAAAGAATCTTTAGCAGCAACGGCAATTCTGCGGGAGGAATTCCCTTACTTAAAAGTTCGCTTTATCAATGTGGTTGATCTGTTTAAATTACAGTCGGAAAGTGAACACCCCCACGGTTTATCAGAACGGGATTTTGATAGTTTATTTACCCCTGATAAGCCAATTATATTTAATTTCCACGGTTATCCTTGGCTGATTCATAAACTTACCTACCGTCGCAGTAATCAAGAACGTATTCATGTGCGCGGTTACAAAGAAGAAGGGAATATTAATACTCCCCTAGAATTAGCGATTCGTAACCAAGTTGATCGTTTTCATTTAGTAATCGATGTCATTGATCGCGTGCCGAAATTAGGTTCTGCTGCTGGTCATGTGAAAGAACGAATGAAAAATGCTATTATCGATAATCTCGATTATGCTTTTACCAATGGTATCGATAAGGACGAGATTACTAACTGGAAATGGCCCTATTAATTAGGCTAGAAAGTGGTTTAGGTGATGATAATTTATTAGTTTACCGATAAATTTCATCTTCCTATTCCACCTAAATAAAATATTCTTTTGGCGAGCGAGGTTAGATGGTATGATACTAAGTCCTGTTTAGAAAGTACAGGGGAGCGGGGAGAAGGGAGCGGTTTGCTTTCCTTCTTTTCCATTCCGTTGAATAAAGCTAAGGTGATCGGTATCAAAAATATATGTCATGTATTAAAGTTATCACTCAACAGATTTACGCCATTCTTGTCCTAGTTTAACCACTTCATCAAAGGTCTGATCTTCCTCAAAACTTCCCGCTATCTTTAACCACCAAGAATGGGTTTGAGTCAGTTTTTGTTTGATTTCTAATAATTCTGTTTCTAAAGCAGTCACTCTTTGTTCAAGGGGTAAAGAGTTATCTTGAATAGAATTGATGTTCATATCTCTCTTTAATTGTTACGAGTATCAACACTATTTTATCTTATGTTTATTCAATTCGTCAATAGACAACAAATAAAGCGCATTATACTTTGTTAATGCACCCAACAAGAAAAGCGATCGCACTTCTAATATTCTGCCAAATGCGATCACAAATCCCCATTTTTACATAAAAAATGATAATATAAAACTCAAATTTGAACTATTGTTGTGGAAAGATACTAAGATGACAAAGTTATAATTAACTCAAGCGGAAATTGAAAGCCTTACTTTTGATGAATTTTTGTATTTAAGAAATTGGATTAATAAGTTAGACTATCAACAATGGGAAAAACAAATCAAATTTTAGCAAGAAAGAATTTTGAGCTTTTAAAAAGTGACTTAAACCATTCTTCTTTGTCTTTTAAAAAAGTTGGAGAATTTTGATCGGCAAGATTTGGTATTAATTATAGAACTTTAGCTTTTAAAGATGGTGAAGATTATATTTGGGTGTGGATAGGAAGTCATGAAAAATAGGAAAGATTATTAAAATAAAAGCGTTCGCCTCTTTATTGCCAAAATGTAGTTAAACAAAGTGCAACCCAACACCAACCAAATAAATTAATAATTGATCATCTTGGATCGCACTCAATCTACAGGAGATAGCCATTTTAAAACAGTATTTTCAATAGTTCATCTTTACTTAGATTAAAATGTAGAGCGACATCACGCAAAATATTATTTAAAGTGCCTATTTTGACAGGATTATGAGCAGGAATAGTAATCTGATGTGTACCATTTTCAGAAGTAGTTAGTCTAATATGGCTACCCGTTTGACGACTCACTTCATAACCTAACTCAGACAATTTTTTGATTAAGTCATCACTGGATAAATCTCTGGGTAGCTTCATACCGCAAATACCTCATCCCTAACAATATGTAAACGAATAATTTTAGGGCGATTTTCCATATCATCATAATGACAATTAACGGCATCTTTTACCATTTCTCGTAAAGATTGTAAATCATCGGCTTCGGTAAAAATAGACTCGCCTAATGCCCTTGCTGTATATCCCCCTTCCGGTGCATCTTCCACTAAAAAAACTATTTCTGTCATATTTCCTTCTTTACTCTCTAAATTTTTGAAGTAATTTTAATTATAGTTTGTTTAGTTTTTTAGATAGCACTTTTTAAAGCTTACAAGATTAGCGTTCGCCGTTTATCAACCCTAATCGCCTCTTTATTGCCAAAATGTAGTTAAACAAAGTGCAACCCAACACCAACCAAATAAATTAATAGTTGATCATGTTGGGTTTCGTGCCTCAACCCAACCGACAAGAGCGGCGATCGTACTAAAATCGGTTGACGATTGCGCTCTGTTGCCGGGGCATATTGACGTAAATCAGCACTACTCATCGTTTTTTTCTCAAACTAACCCATTATAGGCGACTACAAGAGCATATTCAGAATGTTTCGGGATAATAAGACTATTTGGTATGTTATCCAGAAATATTCTGGCTATATATCGGAAAATATACGGAAAGTTTCTTGCTATCACCCTCTATAGGGTGATTATCCCGAAAGTTTCGGCTTTTTGTCCTAAAGGAGTTGACCAGACGGAAAATGTCAGTATAATAAACAGTTAGACGCTTTAAGTTATCTGTGGGGGTAGTACCTAGAGATGGTTGGTAGAAATTCTGGGATGAATACTTTGGTAGAGACAAGTGGTAAGTAAACCCGCAAGACATAGCCAAAAAACTGAGCGCCTAGCTCGTTCTCTTCAGCCTAGAGATGTTTATAAGTGGCTTGTAACAGTTGGATATTTCCCTGAAGCCTACGTCCTGCCTCCATGTTTCCATGTGCAGAGACATCCAATTTATGGCAAGAGATATTGTCCAATCACACGGAAATATCAGCCTAAGATTTCTCAGTTATGTGAACTACATTTCCCAAAATCACATTTCACAGATAGAACTTTCAGTATCATTGATCCTGAAATTCATAACGATATCGCTCTTGAATTTGCTGAAAACTGGAATACAGTTCTGGATATCCTTTTTCATCCAGACAAATGTATCTATTCGTACAGTTTTCCAATTCCAGTTGATGCTTCTCATCTAGGAGCTTTAGGGAAACTGCGCTCTGGAAGAATGATATATGAATATATAGAGATGGCGGAGAATGATTTGGTTGAAGAAGCTTACAGATATAAATATTTGATTCGCACTGACATCAAAAACTTTTATCCTTCTGTTTATACACATAGCATTGCTTGGGCATTCCATACAAAATCAGTCATTAGAACAGGGAGTAATCGTTCTGACTCCAGTTTTCTGGGAAACAGATTGGACAAATTATTTCAAAATGCTAATGATGGTTGCACCAATGGTTTACCGATAGGTCCTGCTGTTTCCGATCTAATTAGTGAGGTTATCCTCTCTGCCATTGACTTAGAGGTTTCTCAAAAAGTCAGGAAATTAGAGGCTCTTGCTGTTCGATTCAAGGACGATTACTTGTTTTTGTGTAAGGGAAGGAATGATTGCCAGGATATCATAAAATGCTTGCAGAAAAATTTGAAGGAATATAATCTCCTTCCAAATGAAGATAAAACTGATATACGGGAATTGCCTGAAGGAATGTTTCGTGAATGGGCTTCAAAGTATTACCAAATTCGCCCAAATAAGGGAATAAAGCTCTCTTATAAAGAATTTAAAGAGCTTTATTTAGGTGTTCTTCGGATTGACAAGGAGAATCCTGGAACGGGAGTTATAGATCGTTTTATTGCAGACATAATGGATAAGCAGTATAGACCGCTTATCCCGGTAGATGCTGTTAGCTTGAATAAGTCTGTTAGCTTACTGCTTCTGCTTGCAGAACGTAGAGTAAAAACCTTCCCTAAGATTTTAGGGGTTATAGAAGCTATGATGGCTCAGTCGAACAACCAAGCTATCAGAGATTTAGTTGAGAAGCATCTAAAGTTGTTATTGCGAGAATTGATAAAAAACTGGGAAGATAACCGTTACTTGATTTCTTGGATACTATATTTCCTAAAAAGCAATGGCTTTCCAGTTCGCATAAGACAGCAGTTTAATCATCCTATTCTTGATTCAATCAAATCTAATAAAAATAGGATTTTTAATACTCGCTGTGACTTTAGTCTCTATAGATGTATTTCGTCTGCTAAAGCTGCTGGAAGCTTGTCCTACCATCTGGATGTCTTCAAACCCTAGAAATGAAAGTGAGGTAATACAACAATTCTCAAGAAAAGTTCTAATTCATGTCTTTGCCAGCGTCTAACACTTCACGGCAGCAGACGGACGAAAGCTGCTGGTGCTAAGTTACAGGTTATCTGCCGCCGCTGCGTTATGCCGTTATACCGCTCATCTCTAGGTTGAGGCGCAGCCAAAATCTTATCTCTTGGCGATCGAGGTTAGATGGTATGACATCTTGAGCCAGCAGTGCTTTCAGGCATAACGGCAGCAGCGATTTACAATAGATCAAGAATTGATAGGAAAGGGCTGATGACGTTACAAGAAATCTAAAATCAGGCATTGCAATTGCCTACTGGCGATCGTTGGCAGTTGGTACAAGTTCTCCTAGACTCTCTGAAACGGGAAGCAAACCTCAAATCCAAGCGGGGAAACCTGTTGCGCTTGCGAGGTGTTTCTGAGATTTCGGCAGCTACAGGGGAAACTAACGCCCCAACCGATTATTTAACCTATCTGATCGAGAAGTATCAGTAATGCGAGTTCTGATTGATACCAATGTCATTCTTGATTTTCTACAAGAACGAGAGCTATTTGTGGAAAACGCAGCAAGATTATTTGAGCGTACTGATGCTGGGGAAATTCAGGGATTTATCACATCAACGACAATAACTAACATTAGTGGATAGGATGCACAAAATTAGCATTCAGGTCCTGATTCAGCAACGCCTTTGACACTGGCAATGATTTGTCCGATGTCTTGAGGAGTGGCACCTGTTGCCAACAGCGAGGGGATAAGCAATTCCAGTGAAACTGACGGATCGCCATTTTCAGCTTTGGCAATCCGAGGTTGACTAGAGCCGATTTTATTGGCCAGTTCACTTTGAGTCATTATCTTCTGCCGCTGACTTTTCAAACTTTTGCTAAGAGCTAGTTTGATTTCAACAAGGATAATCTCTTCGGGCGTTAACTCTAAAAAGTCGGAAACGGTTCCGATTTTCCAGCCTTTTGATTCCAAAAGCCCTTTTTTAGTCTCTTCCATCCTCTTATTCCTGCTGATCAGTATCGTATTTACTCAAGCGTTTCTTACAAACCTCAATTACACTTTTGGGTGTTGCTCTTGTTGTCTTATTAAACACCTCAATAATCAAGATTGCATCTTCATCAATTCGATAAATAATCCTCCAATTTTTATCGATGTCTCTAATGCGTAGCTCATGACAATGATAGCCTACACTTGGCATAGGACGCGAATGTGGCAAACCAAGGGGTTCGCCTTCCTGTAGTTGCCTGAGTAAGACACCTGCTTCGATCCGTGCTTCTAAACTGAAAGGTGGGGTCTTGATCTCACCATGCAGCCAAGCTAAAGGTTTGCTTTGATCAGCCATGATGTGTTTATATCATATCTGATGTACTAAAATATGGCAATCGCCTCACTACTATCTAACAATTCAAAGGTGGCGGAGCGACAAAATATGAACAGTGAACCTACTTTGAGCAACTCTCAAACTGATTGGTAATCATTAGAGGCGATATTGATAGCGATGTGTGAGATTATTCTTGAGATAATATAAGGTCGATGTCTGATAACTGATAATTGATCGCTGAATTTAACTTCTTAAAGAAACTTGGAACTGTTTAACTAAAGCTTCTCGCACTTTTGTCATTAAGGGTTCCACATCTTCATCGGTTAAAGTTCGATCGCCGGCACGATAGACTAAACTAAAGGCCAAACTACAATGATTTTCTGGCACATTCTGCCCCTGATAGCGATCGAATAATTCGACTTTTTCTAAAAGAGTTCCCCCAGCATTTTTGATAGTTTTTGTCAATCTATCTACGGGTATATCTGTGGAAACAAAGAAGGCGATATCTCGCGCTGCCCCCGGATAGGTAGAATAGACCTGTAAACGCGGGGTAATTTTGGCACTATCGCTAAGAGTTGCTAACAGGATCGGGAACTGGATTTCAAAGGCATAAACTGCCTCAATTAATCCCTTTTGCTGACGCAATTGCGGGTGTAGTTGACCGAATATACCTAGGCGTTGTTTGCCAATCCATAAAGATGCTGTTCGTCCGGGATGAAAACGCGCATCTTCGGCATCTTTTTCGTAGCTTACTGTCAGCGAAAGGCGATCGAATACTGCTTCTAAAATCCCTTTTGCTTCATACCAAGTCATGGCCACCTCTTTACCCGATCGCAGCCAACGTCCGGCTGGGAAGAAATCACCGCCGAAAATACCGGCAATTGCATCGTATTCGTTGATATTATCCGATTCTAAGCGGAAAACTCGCCCGATCTCGAAGCCATTTAAGGAACCGTTACCCTGAGACTGATTATACTCAAACGCTTCGATTAAACCGTCTAGGAGATTAGTCCGCAAAGCAGAATACTCGACAAAAAGGGGATTAGCGAGGACAACTTCCGCTAATTCCGGTTTAACGAGGGAATACTGGACTAATTCCGTCAAACCCACTGCGCGAAAAGCTTCCCGCAGCCGACGCTGTATAGTTTCCTCAAAGGATAATCCTCCGGCTGCGGTTTTTGCTGGCAAAGTATCGACAAAGCGATCATATCCGTACAGTCGCGCCACTTCTTCAATTAAGTCAATTTCCCGTTCTAAATCCCGATAACGGTAGTCTGGCACTGTCACAGTCCACAGAACAGGATTTTTCGAGGTTAACTGCAATTCACAGCCTAAATTGCCTAAAATCCGTTCCACATCTTCGGCGAGAATTTCACCGATCGCACCATTATCTAGGGTAACTTGACCCAGTAGCTGCTGCAAACGTTCTAAACGCAATTCGATCGAACCACTGGACTGATCGGCACGATAATCAGCTTTAACCTGGCTGCTGACAGTTCCCCCAGCTAACTCTAGAATCAAATCGATCGCCCTTTGACAAGCATATTCCAAAGCGGCGGGATTAACACCGCGTTCATAGCGTCCGGAAGATTCGCTGCGTAAACCCTGCGCTTTTGAGGAACGACGGATGGCGATCGGATCGAATAAAGCCGACTCTAGCACAAGATTAACGGTTTTCTCGTTAACTTCCGTCTCTTGACCTCCCATCACCCCCGCTAAAGCTACCGGCTTATTATTGGCAGTAATTAACAAATTAAGCTCTTTTAAGCTTCTTTCCTGGCCATCAAGGCTAATAATTTTTTCCCCTTCCTCGGCAAAACGGACCCCAATAGTAACGGATTTACCTCCGGCAAAACTTTGTAAACGATCGCGATCAAAAGCGTGTAAGGGTTGTCCCCACTCCAAAAGTACATAATTAGTAATATCGACCACATTATTGATCGATCGCAGTCCGGCAGCCTGTAAACGCTGTTGCAACCATAGCGGAGACGGGCCAATTTTTACCCCCTCGATCACCGTACCAATATAGGCAGGACAGGCTTTATTTTCTGATATTTCCAGAGATAAATCTTTTTTAGGGGAAAATTCTCGTAATTTGACTTTTGGTAGGCTTAATTCTCCTCCTGTCAAAGCCGCCACTTCTCGCGCGACTCCGATCATACTCAAAGCATCGGCACGGTTAGCGGTGGGAGAAATATCTAAAATCACCTCATCGAGTCCTAAAAGGGGACGAACATCTGTACCTAAAGGGAGATTTTCCTGGCTAAAAATGTGGATTCCTTCAGAATCTTTAGTTAATCCTAATTCTGCGAGGGAACAGATCATCCCTTCCGATTTTACCCCCCGCAATTTAGCCGGTTTAATCGTTAAATTGATTTTAGGTAAATAAGTTCCCAAAGTAGCCACGGGAACTAGAATATCAGCCCTAGCATTGGGCGCACCACAGACAATTGTACTAGGGTTTTCCTGACCGATATCCACCTGACAGACACTTAGTTTATCTGCATTGGGATGGGGTTGGCGATCGATAATTTTACCAATAACCACACCCTTTGCCCATTCTCGGCGATCCTCAATGTCTTCTACCTCTATTCCCGCAATTGTCAATAATTCGGCTAATTCTTGGGGAGATTGGGCGACTTTGACTAATTCTCGTAACCAGTTGATCGAAATCCGCATCGTTAATTCTTGCTTGCCGTTGGTTCTTAACTATTGTAAACGGTGGGTTGTCACCGCGACCGGGTTGACAGGAAAGATCGCTTTCAGGTTTGCTGGGGATACTCATTTTTAAAAGTTGCCTTCAGCCAATTATTATTATAGACTATAAGTTACATGGAGTAAGAAAATCGATGAGGAAAGCAATCAGTCTATTTGCCTGTGGTGGAATTGGAGATATGGCTCTTCGCTCTGGGGGATTTGAAGTTGTAGTGGCGAATGAATTATTGAAAGATCGTGCAGAAGTATTTAAATTTAACCACCCAGAATCATTAATGATTATTGGGGATATATGGGATACAAAAAATGAGATAGTCGCAGAAACAAAGCAGCGACTCTCTGGACAAAATTTAGACATTGTTTTTGCGACTCCTCCCTGCCAAGGTATGTCTAGAAATGGCAGAGGTAAGCTGCTTAATTCTATTCGTAAAGGCTCAAAAAATGAAATCGACCAGAGAAATTTATTAATCATTCCCACCCTAGAAGTTTTTCTGGCTAGTGGAGCAGAAACACTGGTCATGGAAAATGTGCCAGAAATGCAAAATACTTATATACCCTTTCCCGAGAAAGATGATTATTTGGTAAATATTTTATGTTATATAAAACAGCGTATTGGTGATAAGTTTTTAAGTTCGATTAGCATTATAGATTTTGCTGATTATGGAGTCCCGCAGAATCGTCAACGACTTATTTCAATATTTACTAAAAATGAGAAACTGAAGAATTATTTAAAAAAGAACAATTCTCTTTTTCCTAAACCAACTCATAGTAAAGAAGGATTAGAACTTCCTAGATGGAAAACTGTTCGAGACGCAATATATCATTTACCACCACTTGACTCTCAACGAACAGAAACTGCCAAATCAGATGATATACCATATCACTATGTACCCCTATTAGATGAAGAAAAATATTTTTGGATCAGTAATACACCAGAAGAAAAAAGTTCATTTGATAATCAATGTATTAACCCTGTTTGTAGATATAATGGTAATCCAACACACAGCGCACGCAAAAATAATGAAGGAATTAATCGAGCTAGTACAGAAACCCCCCTTTACTGCCTTAAATGTGGACACATTCTTCCTCGTCCATGGGTGAAAGAAGATGGAAAATACAGGTTGATGAAAGGTTATACCAGTGCCTATAAAAGAATGAGTTGGGACGCACCAGCCAGTACAATTACACGAAATCTCTCCTATGCTTGTAGTGACAATAAACTACATCCTATTCAAAATAGAGTATTATCTCTGTATGAAGCAATGATTCTTCATACAATTACCGAATACCCATTTTCATGGAAACGGGCAGATGGCAAAAGAGTTAGTGATAAACTAATTAGAGAGTTAATTGGCGAAAGTATCCCACCTGCTGGATTACAAAAAATATTTGATCATTTAGTATCCATCCTCAATGATGATTGTTCTCTTGAGGAGCAAATCAGGGAAAAATATCAGCAGCTCTGTCTATTTTGAAATTAAATTGTCTTTGTTATATTTGTTGACAAAATTAATATATCTATCGTCATTCTTGATCATAATCCAGTTTTTATACATTTTCTTAACGCCTTGTCGTGACATAATTGAGACGCTAGTTGTTCTTCCACCGCCTTCTTTTGGCTGAACAATTTTACCCCAATCATTGTCAGTTAAGTTGTTGCCAAAAAATACAGCAACTATTTGAGGTATGGTATTCTCAAAATCCCAGAGAATGCCAATAAGATTGTTAGTTTCTCTATGGTGAGCCTTCCAATCATAGCTTTTCATTACCTCGATTCTTGTGTCTCCCATATCAGGTTTTTCTTTTCCAGTCTTCTTTAATTCTCTTGGTGTAGGAACACTGCCACAAGTGGCTTTAACCTCTACTCCCCCATTAGCAAATGGACTAAATGGAGACTTATCTCGCATTCGTCTTTCTTGGGAAAGTTGTTCAAAAAAAACTTTGCCATTCTTATCCATTAACAGCAAATCTGGATAGCCGTCTTGATGCGGATTGTTGATAAATAATCCCTGGGATTTATTGGCAAATTCTAGGGCAAATAGCTCACCAATAAATGCAGAAAGATTTCTCATACCTAGAATTCTAAATATATCTACTGGTATATCTTGGACTATTTTTTTAACAACAGAATGACATTCAACTAATGAATGCTCAAATATGACTTTATCGATAGTTATTTTCTGACCCTGTTTTGAGAAAAAGCTGGTATCAGAATGTTTATTTATGATATAACTCATTAATTTCTTCCGCAACAGTATTGACAAAAGTAACAATATCCATGTCCAGAGCTGAAATAATTTGTTCTAAGGAGTCCAAAGTAATGTTTCTTACTCCCCTTTCAACTCCAGATATGTAGGTTCTGTCAAGATTAGCTCTATACCCTAAAGCTTCTTGACTCAGATTACGTTTCTTCCGCAATTTTCTTACAGTCACAGCAACAGCAGTGACTAGCTTTCCTGCCATATATAAACTACCAAAGAAGATATTGAAATTCTCTACAGTCCATTTTCCTTCTATGATGACTATTAATCTACGGACTATAAGTCACAAAAGCTGATTCTGAATAAACCTGTATTCGGGAGCGGCAAAAACTCTGATTTTGTGTTTGACTAAAAATGTATCCTAAAGATTGCCATACCGTTGCGATTCTATCCGTGCCTTACTATTCCCAATATCCCGACGCTTTTACTCCCAGTTATCTGAGCGAACTACAAGGACAGATTCTCGCTTGTCCCCACTTCACAGTTAACAATTTAAATCGAGATTTCGTTAAAACCAAAGGCTTTTCTATCGCTTTTCGACGCACACAAATCAGCGAAGTCGCACGAATGTTTCCCTATTTTAAACCCTATCTTGATCGCAGTTTACAAGCTGACTGCAACGCTTTTTATCTTAATCCCTTACTCCTACAAACCGGTTCACGCGTCGATCCCCATATCGATCGCTCCCTGCGCTCCTATTGTAAAACTATCGATCCTCCGCTCCTAGTTAGCGTCCTTTATGTGCAGGTTCCTAAAGATATTCAAGGGGGGGAACTGGTACTAGCAACAGGCAATCGTTCCGTGGCCCAGATTCGTCCTTGTACTAACACCTTGATCCTCTTTCAAGGAGATCTCACCCATTCAGTTAATCCCGTTAGTTGTTCTGGTATTCGTCTGAGTCTTGTCTGCGAACAATATCGGTTAGATGCTGAAGAATTGCGAGAGATTCCCGAAATACAGATAGAATCGCGAACCATGAAACCAGAAAAGAAAAAAAGGAAAGATCGGGTCGTTGCCCTACAATAAAAGGGATTTTTTGTAAAGATATTCTAGATGGTGATGCGCGAACCGATCGTCGAATTAAGGGGAGTAACCAAAGCTTTCGGCAAGAAAGTAATCTTAAATAACGTCGATCTGAAAGTGTACGAAGGGGAAGCGATCGGCGTGATCGGTCCGTCCGGGACGGGAAAATCGACGATTTTGCGCTTAGTCGCCGGATTACTTGCCCCCGATCGGGGAGAAGTGTACATCTACGGCACAAAACGGCAGAGAACCGTAGAACAAGGGGAAGATCCCCTCGGTGTTGGTCTAGTTTTCCAACAATCGGCCCTTTTTGACTCCCTCACCGTCGGAGAAAATGTCGGTTTTGCTCTCTATCGCAACTCAAAGCTAAAACGAGCCGAAATCCGCGATTTAGTGGAAGAAAAACTGGATTTAGTGGGAATGTCCGGTTCCTACGACCTCTATCCAGCTGAAATATCCGGAGGGATGCGAAAACGCGTCAGTTTAGCCAGGGCAATTATCAGCGATCCCTCGATCGCCGCCGATCAACCGAACATTCTCCTTTACGATGAACCCACTGCCGGACTGGATCCGGTTGCTTCTACCCGCATCCAGACGGTAATTATGGAACTTCTCAAGGTAAAAAAAGCCTGTGGGGCCCATCTCATTGTCACCCACGTCCACAGCACCATCGAAAATACCACTGATCGCATCGTTTTTCTCTATAAAGGTCAATTTCAATGGGTTGGACCCACTCAAGAGGCTTATCACTCCGAAATCCCCGTACTCAAGCAATTTTTTACCGGCAGTATCGACGGACCAATTCAGTAAACTGCCAATTGAGGGGTTAGGGGAATGGGGAGATAGGGGAATAGGGAAATTTCAACTAAGTAGAAAGGTGCAATTAAATTTAACGAAGGCAGGGGGCAGGAGGCCGTTTTTGTAACGGGGATTTATGCCCCGCTCCAAAAACTTTTCGCCTTAAGGCGAGGTTTTAGACCCGATTTTGCTGATAAATTTTGTCTCATTGAAGTCTGCCTGATTTGGGGAGGACGCTCGATTCCTTTGGGGCAAGGGGTCTTAGAACCTGGGAGTGCAACGGTCGGCTTTGAGCAATACCGTCCCGTTTTAGAAACCGTTGTGACAGTGCTGCCGGATAACTGTAGGGTAACTTTATTGGCTGACCGTGGGTTCGAGCATGGGGCTTTAATTCGCTGGTTAAGAGAACGAGGCTGGTCTTGGTGTATTCGAGCTAAATCAGACTTATACCAAATTTCTAAATTCCTGACAGACATAGAGCTTCTAAAATCCAAGACCATCCCGTTAAATACCCGATAGTGTCATTGGATAAACGATTTAAAAGAGCATCGAGTTTATCTCTTAAAGCATCAAGAGATTCAAAAGTTTCCCATGCCAGAAAATTTTTCAGGTACAGCCAAACTCTCTGTTGCGGGGTTAACTTCAGGACAACAAGAAGGTTGATAAAACCAGATAATATTGTCGGTAATTTCTAAGTGTACCGCCATATGTGCAGGAGCGTTATCTACTTGTAAAATATGTAATTCATTGGGAAAAGCTTGCGATAGTTGTAATAGATATTCTCCGAAACAATCCCCATCTAAATGGGAGAATTCATAGAAGAAGCT
>NZ_JADBSZ010000339.1:0-33867 GCF_020246425.1 Microcystis sp. M079S1 | reverse complement strand
CTGAAATGGGGCGAAAGTCTGTGGACTCTGTGTAAGACAGTACATGGTTTTTTAACTGTGGTATGCGACGGTGGTGGAAGCAGAAACTTAAATCGTGAGGTTTAGGAATCGCCGCACTTTTAGGGCGGCGAGGATGTCAAACTATTTTCCTTTATTCGTAGCAGGCATTGTACTCTCTTGGGTTTGGTGGGTAAAATGTATTCTAAAATACAGTTCTGCTGGCGAGCAAATGGAACGAACCACAAAGACACAAAGGACACAAAGATTGATCGGTCTTATATAAGTTAAACTTATCACACAAAGAATAAGAGAGCCGGCATTTTACTCCCCTCTCCCTTTGGTTGTGGGGGTAAGGGAAATTAACCATCTCTGCGATTACTTTTGAAAAATGGCATCAGTGACAAAAAAACGGCAATTTTCTACTTAAGACTGTCCACTAAAAACTAACATCTGATCACTGATAACTGATAACTGATCACTGATAACTGATAACCGCTCAGGTACAATAAAACCTTGAGGCTTAATAGACATTGAGATTATGGGTAACACTTTCGGACGACTATTTCGGGTTTCCACTTTTGGAGAATCTCACGGGGGTGGGGTAGGAGTGGTTATCGATGGTTGTCCCCCGCGCTTAGAAATTTCCCAAGAGGAGATTCAAATCGATTTAGACCGTCGCAAACCGGGACAAAGCAGAATCGTGACCCCGCGTCGGGAAAATGACATTTGTGAGATAATTTCGGGCGTTTTTGACGGCAAAACCCTCGGTACACCGATCGCTATTTTAGTGCGGAATCAGGATGCTCGTTCGCAAGATTACAACGAAATGGCCGAGAAATTCCGACCTTCCCATGCGGATGCCACCTACGAAGCAAAATACGGCATTCGCAACTGGAAAGGAGGAGGCAGATCTTCGGCCCGGGAAACCATCGGCCGGGTGGCTGCAGGAGCGATCGCTAAAAAAATCCTTAAATCTGTCTATAATGTCGAGATTATCGGCTATGTGAAGCGAA
The DNA here is from genome assembly GCF_020246425.1 of Microcystis sp. M079S1. Taxonomy (NCBI): domain Bacteria; kingdom Bacillati; phylum Cyanobacteriota; class Cyanophyceae; order Chroococcales; family Microcystaceae; genus Microcystis; species Microcystis sp. M079S1. The sequence continues at coordinate 32,854 of NZ_JADBSZ010000339.1, read as the reverse complement.
TTAAAGATATTGAGGCAATCATCGACCCCAACACCGTCACCCTCGACGAGGTGGAAAGTAATATAGTGCGTTGTCCCAACGGGGAAACGGCCGCCAAAATGATCGCCCTGATCGACCAAATTCGCCTGAATAAAGACTCGATCGGCGGTGTGGTGGAATGTGTAGCCAGAAATGTGCCGAAAGGTCTAGGAGAACCCGTTTTTGATAAGCTAGAAGCCGATTTAGCTAAAGGGATGATGTCCTTACCCGCGAGTAAGGGATTTGAAATCGGATCGGGATTCGCGGGAACCTTCTTAACCGGCAGCGAACACAATGACGAGTATTTTATCGATGATAACGGGGAAATTCGCACCAATAGCAATCGTTCGGGGGGCATTCAAGGGGGAATCAGTAACGGTGAAAATATTATTATCCGCATCGCTTTTAAACCGACCGCGACTATCGGTAAAGAACAAAAAACCGTGACGCGCAGCGGGGAAGAAACCACCCTGGCAGCCAAAGGAAGACACGATCCTTGTGTTTTACCCCGAGCGGTCCCGATGGTAGAAGCGATGATGGCTTTGGTATTATGCGATCATCTGCTCCGTTTTCAGGGACAATGTACGATTAGCGATCGCTTTTTCTAAACCTTTACCCGCGATGAAATTTTTATTCCTTCATGCCAATTTTCCCGCCCAATTTCGCCATTTAATCACGGTTTTGGCTCAAGACCCCCGAAATCAAGTGATTTTCGGCACTACCAGGCAAGAGGGAGAGATAGCGGGGGTAAAAAAATTTATTTACAAGGAAAGTCGCGCTGTTTCTCCCCAAACCCATCATTATGTCCGTCCCCTCGAAAGTGCGGTTTTGCAAGGTCAAGCGGTTTATGCTGTTTGCCAACAACTGAAAAATCAAGGATTTTATCCCGATATTGTCTATGCACATTCTGGCTGGGGGCCAGGCCTATTTATCAAGGATATTTTCCCGAAAACTAAGTTTTTAGCCTATTTTGAATGGTTTTATCATGCCCATGGTTCCGATGCTGATTTTGATCCGGCGGATCCCCTTAATGCTGATGCCGAAGCCCGGATTAGAATTAAAAATGCGCCAATCCTCATCGATCTGGTCAGTTGCGATCGAGGTTTAGCGCCGACTATCTGGCAAAAACAACAATTTCCCCGCGAATTTCACTCGAAACTCACGGTTTTACACGATGGCATCGATACGGACTATTTTTGTCCCCGTCCCGATGTGCAGTTAGTGATTCCAGAGATAGGTTTAGATTTATCCGGTGTTAAGGAGATTGTCACCTATGCAACCCGGGGAATGGAACCCTATCGCGGTTTTCCCCAATTTATGACGGCTGTTTCCCTAATTTTAGCCCGTCGGCCTAACTGTCATGTGGTGATTGTCGGTGAGGATCGGGTCGCTTATGGGAAAACTCTACCGGACGGCAAAACCTATAAACAATTGATGTTAGAAAGCCTTTCTTTGGATTTATCCCGGGTGCATTTTACCGGTTCTCTGCCCTACGGTCAATATAAACAGGTTTTACAGGCATCAGCGGCCCATATCTATCTTACTCGTCCTTTTGTGCTTTCTTGGTCAATGTTAGAGGCCATGGCCATGGGTTGCGTCGTGATTGGTTCCGATACTCCCCCCGTGCGAGAATTAATTACTGATCGGGAAAATGGTTTATTAGTGGATTTCTTTTCTCCCCAACAAATAGCCGATCGCGTGGATGAAGTGTTAGATTATCCCCAGGGTTGGCAAAATCTGCGTTTAAATGCCAGGGAAACTATCAAGCAACGCTACGACCTCAAGCAATGTTTACAGGAGCATCTAGATTGGTTATTGAGTTGATTTTTCAGTGAACAGTAATCAGTGAATAGTAAACAGTAAACAGTAATCAGTGAAAAGAAAGCTGCGAACTTGCCAGGTAATTAGTCACCGCAATAAGGACAACCTTATTGACAATGACTAAACATAGAAGTATTACCGGGTAAGGGTTTCTCAATCAACATATATGAAATACTTATACTAAATCCAGTTATTAAAGACTGATTATCTATTCCTCCTACCCCCCCTTGTCCTAGGGTTGATTCAAGGTAGGGTTGATTCATGAATCAACCCTACCCGACATCGGGGGGGGGCGGGGGTTGGGGGGGTTGCCTCTTGCCTGTCCTGATATGTAACATATACTCAACGGATTTAGTATTACCTGCTCGTCTTTCTTCTAATAATACGGAGGCGATAAAACGGTTAAAAACTTGTTCCCTTTCGCTGGAATATTGAAAATTTAATTCTTGGCATTCTGCAACTGTTAAGTTAACCCATAATCTTTAGATAGGCAGAAAAAATTACCATTTTATATTGTTATGTTGATTCAATAATTTTTATCCCTGCTCTAAATTCCCGCAGTGCTTGAGCATGATTTTCTGTATTAATACAGCGCATCAATAAGCCTACATCTAAACTCGGTAAAAGTTGCGATTTACTAACAGCTTCATATCCCTCATTTCCTAAACTATAAAACAATAACTCATCATTCATCCAAAACCAAACTTCGGGAATTTGTAAGCGTTTGTATGCTTCCAGTTTATTAATTCCTCCACTACTAACAACCACCTCAATCACTAAATCAGGATGTTTTCTATTTGCTCCCAACTCATAGGATTTATCACCTTCTCTTTTAACCTTTTCAAATTCATTTTCTAAGGTGACAGAACCAGTAGGAGTAAAATCTAATCCCAAAAATTCTAAATAAATTTCTAGTAAAGCACCAATACGTTCTTTGATAGTTTCGTGTTTTTTCCCTGGCATTTTTCTAATCTCCAAAACTCCATCTAAAAAAGATAACCTTAACCCTGGGCGATCGATTAGCTGTTCAACAGCTTTAAATTCTCTCCAGGTTAAGTCACTAATTAAAATTGGTTCTGCTTCTCGTTCGATGAGTGTAGTTATCATAATTTAAACCCAAATTTAGAGCGTGAATTTTGTTGACTATGATATGATATAAAAACAGAGTATCATAAAAAACATCATGCAAGCATACAAACTCAAAGGAAAAATTGATCAATCTGGTAACTTGCTGATTACCGAACCCCTGAATTTACCCCCCGGAAATGTGGAAATTGTAGTTTGGGCAGCCACAGATACCCTTGATCATACCACAACCCCAACCACTGAACCAGCACCAGAAGCACCAAAAAGAAAATCTAGGATCAAAGCATTTCAGGGTTTATTTGAAAATGCCCCTGCCATTCCGGCAGACTTTGATCCAGATCAAGCTAAATATGAATATTTAAAGGAGAAATATAACCTGTGAAAATCCTGATAGATACTAATATCATTATTGATAATGCCTTAGAAAGAGAACCTTTTTGGAATGCAAGTGAACAAGTTTTATCACTAATTGAAAAAGGCACAATTGCAGGTTATATTTCCGCCTCAACTTTTAGTGATTTGTATTATATTATCCGTAAGGCAAGAGGTCGAGATTGGACGCTTACTTATTTAAAGCAGTTAATTACTTTTTGTCAAATTGCTACAGTAAATCAGGATGCAATTATAATGGCTTTCACAACCAATTTTCAGGATTTTGAAGATTCTATTCAATACTCTACCGCGGTAGTTAATAAATTGGATGCAATTATTACCCGTAATCCTCAAGATTTCCCCATTGTCACACCACGAATTATCACTCCTGAACAATTAATTGCCGAATTAACCAACTCTCATTAGCAAATTTAGTGGTTTTAATAATGTATCGGGAGCATAAAAAATGTCTAAACTTAAAGAGTTCATCTATTACCAAAATTCTATGACTCGCTGGTTTAATATTGCAGGTCCCTGTTCCAACGATATCCACTATATGCTCTCTCCCACAGTCAGATTACCAGATTTAGAGGAGTTAATTCAACAACGTAGTTATTTTGTCCTTCACGCACCACGACAAACAGGGAAAACCACAGCAATGTTATCCCTAGCAAAACAACTTACCCATACTGGAAATTATGCCGCAGTCATGGTGTCAGTGGAAGTAGGAAGTGCATTTAATCATGATCCTACTGCCGCAGAATTAGCAATTTTAGGGACTTGGTATAATACAATAAATATCCGCTTACCGAAAGAATTGCAACCACCTGCTAAACAATGGCAACAGGAAGAACCGGGAAATAGAATTAATGATTTTTTAACAGGTTGGGCAAAAGCTATCAATCGTCCCATAGTATTATTTATAGATGAAATCGACTCTTTACAAGACCAAACATTAATATCAGTTTTACGACAGTTAAGAGATGGTTTTCCTAATCGTCCAGAAAATTTCCCGACCTCAGTAGGATTAATTGGTTTACGAGATGTGAGAGATTATAAGGTAGCATCTGGTGGTAGTGATAGATTAAATACTTCTAGTCCTTTTAATATAAAAGTTGCTTCTCTGACTATGCGAAATTTTAATCTTGCAGAAGTAGGAGAATTATATCAACAACATACAGTAGCAACTGGACAAATTTTCACACCAGAAGCTATAGAAACAGCGTTTGATTTAACCCAAGGACAACCTTGGTTAGTCAATGCTTTAGCTAAAGAAATTGTAGAAAAAATGGTAAAAAATAGAATTATTGCTATTACTAAAGAACATATCTTAACAGCTAAGGAGATATTAATTGCTCGTCAAGATACTCATTTAGATAGTTTAGCGGAAAAACTCAGGGAAAAACGAGTTAAAAACATTATTGAACCAATTTTAGCAGGGCAAACATTACCTGATACTTTAGCAGATGATAGGCAATATTTAATAGATTTAGGATTATTAAGACGTGATCCAATGGGGGGATTAGTTATTTCTAACCCCATATATCGTGAAGTAATTCCCCGCGTTTTAGTACAAGGAACTCAGGATAGTTTACCTTTAATTAGTCCTAGTTGGTTGACGGCAAAAGGTGAATTAAATATAGATGCTTTATTAACAGCATTTCTCAAATTTTGGCGACAACAGGTCGAACCATTATTAAGTAGTGCTGCTTACCATGAAATTGCCCCCTATATTGTATTAATGGCTTTTTTACATCGTGTGGTTAATGGTGGGGGGGTTTTAGAAAGGGAATATGCAATTGGTAGTGATAGAATGGATTTATGTCTGCGTTATAAAGATGTAATTTTAGGTATTGAATTAAAAGTATGGCGGGATAAAAAACGCGATCCGCAAGCTGATGGAATTGAACAATTAGAATCTTATTTAAGACGTTTAGGTTTAGATTTTGGTTGGTTACTTATCTTCGATAGACGGAAAAATGCTTTACCAATGGAAGAAAGGTTATCAACTGAGGTTGTGCTGACGGAAAATCAATATAGAATTACTGTGATTCGGGCTTGAGTGTTTCCAAAACTCACTGTTTGCGTTACATTTCATTAACGCACCCTACAGGATTAACTTTTAGAATTTTGCTAAACTAGAAATAGATAGAAAACAAGGAAATATAAAGCTATGACAGTTGCTAATTCATCACTTTCTTAACAATACATACTTGATATTGAACCAGAAGGACGTTTAACTTTACCCCAAGAAATCCAACAAATTCTTAATTTACAATCTGGAGATAGATTAATCTTAACTCTGGAAGATAGCGGCAACCTCCAATTAGTCAGCCTCAAACAACAAGTTAAAAAATTAAGAGGTTTATTAAAAGATAAATCACCTGATAGAAATTTAGTAGATGAACTTATTCAAGAACGCAGACAGGAGTATTTAAGTGAATAAATTTGTGTTAGATGCTGCTGCCTTTTTAGCTTATCTTAGAGATGAACCAGGAGCAGAAATTGTAGAAAATGCCTAATACTTTTTAACAACTGAAAATTTGGAACTGCATTCAAACCAGTAATAAGGTAGGTTACATTTTACATTGTACTCTTTACTCTTTACTCTTTACCAAAGTTCGGGAATTTGTAAGCGTTTGTATGCTTCCAGTTTATTAATTCCTCCACTACTAACAACCACCTCAATCACTAAATCAGGATGTTTTCTATTGGCTCCCAACTCATAGGATTTATCACCTTCTCTTTTAACCTTTTCAAATTCATTTTCTAAGGTGACAGAACCAGTAGGAGTAAAATCTAATCCCAAAAATTCTCAATAAATTTCTACTAAAGAAGCATTTTTCTAATCTCCAAAACTCCATCTAAAAAAGATAAACTTAACCCTAGACGCTCGATTAGCTGTTCAACAGCTTTAAATTCTCTCCAAGTTAAGTCACTAATTAAAATTGGTTCTGTTTCTCGTTCGATGAGTGTAGTTATCATAATTTAAACCCAAATTTAGAGAGGGAATTTTTCTCAACATGATATCAGATAAAAGTTGTTAGGGTTAGGAGTCAGTAGTCAGGAGAATTAAGAATGAATAATAAGCAATTGAATGGTCTATTTACAGATTTTATGCCATTTAATCCTTATTTTTGACGTTTTTGAACCCTCAAAAATTAATTATGCAAGAAAATTACTTGTTAATACTGCACACTTAAAACTCAAATCTGATAACTGATAACTGATAACTGTCTTACTCGGCTTTTACCAAACCCTGAGAGCGAATACAGGCCTGTTCCCAGCGACAATCCGGATTAACTTCCACCGGTTTGAGTCGCGCCCATATTTCGCCTTGATCATCGGCATAAAAACTATCGATAATAGCGGCAATACGAGTACCGAAAGGTTCGGTAATCAGGACAGAATCGGTCAGATTAAATACTTCACCATTAGCTCCCGTCGCTTTTTCGATGACGGGAATTTCTGCTTTGGGAATTGGTTTTCGGAATAGAGGAGCCGAATCGGAACGGGGACGGAAAGGAGATTTTATCTCGCTACTGACTGATTTTACCGTTTCTGCGGCTGGTTTTTCCTCGATGATTTCTGAAGGGGTTTCCGGGGGTTTGGGGGGTACTGCGGCCCTAGAACCCTTTTTAATAATTTGTAGAGGTTGTAGGGGAGGAGTGGCTTTAATTGGCTCTTCGGGGGGTTCAGGGGTGCTAGGGGTTTTCTTCGGGGGACGTGGCATGATACGACAAGGAAAATAAAAACTATAGAATTATTGAAGCACATCGAGCCGCTAACCCGCTCGACCGATGCTGGTATCAATTTTGCTGTGGCTAATTCTTCCCTGGCCCTAGGGCCAGACACCCGCACTACAGCTATCTACGAATTAGTCGATTCCCCTCTACCCTCCAACTTATTGAAAAAAGTTCTCATTAAGTATTGACAAAAATTCCTAATAAGCTTATAGTTATTTATAGTGTTCTCCTCTTAAGGATCGGCAGTGGAACCGCGCGGCAGTCTCTAACAATGCGGTTCCCATTTTTTTTGGGGAACGATAGAAGGCTTTTAACGTCTCTAAACTTCTAGGTTTCCTCATCCTTTGGCTTTTATGAACGATAATTCCGACCTGTACCTCGATCATCTCACCCATGCGGATACTGTCATTACTGCTGAAATTGTCGAGCATGAGAGTCAATCAACAGATGAGACAGATTGGGCAGCTCTATCCTCTCATTTACGTCAACAAAATCAAGAATTACAAGCGGAGATCTGGCGACGGGAGCAAGCTCTCGGGGAACTGCGATCGCAGTTAGCCGAGCAACATCGTCGCTGGCAAAGTTGCGATACCCTAATCCAGCAGCAAAACGAGGAACTGCAATACGAAAAGCAACAATTACAGCGAGCTTTAGGAGAAATCGAACAGTATCGTCAAGCAGAACAACGGCAACCGATGATTATTGCCAATTTGACCGCAGAATTGACCCGCACGCGTCAACAATTAGCCCGTTTAGAGCGAGAATGTGCCTTAATTCAGGAAAGTTATCAGGAAAAAAGCCAAAAACTGTGCAACTATGACCAGCAATTGCAGGAATTACGCACCCGTCTTCAACGTCAGCAACGCTACACCCTCCAGTATAAAGCGGCCTTGGCCCAGTATTTCCAGCGCGGTAGCGATCGCAATTCTCCCCCGGATTTAGCCATTGTCGCCAAGGCAGCCGCAATCGAGCCTTGGTCTCAGACAGAGAATCAAGAAAGGGATGAAGTGGCTCCCATCGATGAGTTTTTAGCGGAATTAGAGACAATTGAGCCAGTAGAATCCTTAAATAAGAAAGATAGGGATTGGCCCGCACCTATCATCTCCCCTTCCCCGAAATATTCCTCTTTTCGGGTTGATTTGCCCACTTTTATTAAATATCGCCAAGAAGAAAATAATTCCTAAACAACAGAAAGAGAGCCGGCGACTGTCCATGTTTCGTCTCGGCTCTCTATTCTGGTTCGCTCCTCACACTAATTAAAATCTATCATAAGCTGATGGTTTTGTCCACTAAATTCGTAAAAGTTAATATTTTTATAGTTCCGTCATTGGCAGCAGTTGCCATTTTTGACGGAGAAGACGGTTAAGTAGTTTTTGACTGACGCTAATCAGGATTAATCTCGATCGCTGAATTGAGGCTGATTCTCCGATAATGCGACAGTTACGCTCAAAATTGAGCATTGCCTCGCAAAAATTTGCGGTTAGGGGATAGGGTTTCTGGCGTTCCCAACAATCACAAACGGTTAAAATTTGCAGGATTAAAGCTATTTCGGCGGGATGATGCCACGATAATAGTTCAGACTCGATTAATCTAATTTTTTCCCTATTGAGCAGTTGTAACAAACTAGAATAGCGAGCGTGAGTGTATTGAAATAAAAAGAAAAATTCTCCTCTGGGATGGAGAGGAAGCTCATCCGAGAAAAATTGATCGATTAAATCGTTTAGTTTCAGTAACCAAAAGGACAAAAATTGCTGATCTAATAATAATTCTAGCCATCCTTCTTTAAGCTGAATTTGCGGAAAAAGGACGATTAAATGGTTAAATATGGTTTGACATTGAGCGGGCGTAAAATAATAAAACAGAGGTGAACGATAGAGGACACTATCAGTTTTTGGGCAACGATAGAAAGTTAATTTATGGTTGTTTTCTGGAAAAATATTAATTAATTGTTGTTTTAAACAATGCTCGATCGAGGGATGATTGCAGATAAAATTCATACTCAGAAGGGTAAACGTAGTCGTGCCAAATTAATTGCCATTGGTGAGATGGATACTATGGTCAAAGCAAATTTTTAGCTTAAGATGGATATAGGCGATCGGATAGTCTTTCTCTTGTCAGAAACTTCAGACTATCTCTAGGGGCTTACCTCTGTCAATCCAGGGGGTTGCACTTCACTTTTGCATGGGTGCTATATCTAATATATTATCGAAGGAGACTATCATGAAAGGGGAGTTTACTGCTATCATTGAAGCGGCAACAGAAGGGGGATACTGGGCGATTTGTCCTGAAATCCCAGGTGCAAATGGTCAAGGAGAAACCATTGAAGAAGCCAAGGAAAGCTAAAAAAATAGGCACTCATGCAAGAGGTAGTTAGCTCTGTGTAATTAATTTTACTTAGGTACTGATAATAAATTTATTCTTTAATTTGAAAAAGGAAAAGCCACAATGTCACAAACTATTCAATTTCATCAAATTTTAGAAATGATTGACAATCTTTCCTGTGATGAACAAGATGATTTAATCAGTATTATTCGACATAGACAAATTGAAAAAAGACGAGAAGAAATCGCCAAGAATATCCATCAAGCGCGTCAAGACTACCAACAAGGGAAAGTCTTTCGGGGAAACATTGATGATATTATCGCAGAATTAAACAATGACTAAATTAATTCTAAGCTCATCCTTTAAACGAGCTTTTAAGATAATCATTAAAAGCCGACCCGATTTAAAAAGCAAAATTGAGGCTAAATTAAGATTACTTGCTGAGGATCCCTATAATCCTATATTACGCACTCATAAACTTAAAGGGAAATTATCAGGAGCCTGGGCTTGTTCGGTTGAATATGATTGTCGTATTGTCTTTTGCTTTGAGCAAAATCAAGAAACCTTGCAAGAAGAAATCAATTTAATCGATATTGGAACTCATGATCAAGTATATTAATAGTCTTGCCACCCTCGATCTCTTGAAGAAATATTTTTATTCATGTCGTCTTTTCTGTTAGACTTGATTTTTGTCAATTATTGATCAGTAATTCCCAGATTTCTCCCCTATTATTGCCCTGGGAATTAATATTTCGTCTGGCTTTTACCCTTTGAATATTATAATCTTTATATAAATCATCAAAAAAATTATTGTCAGAGTCAAAGTTTTTAACGTCGGAATTACTTAAAATAAATTTATAACCTGCCCGATCGACTCGATCGATAAATTGTTTTAATCTTATTTGCTCCTCATCGTTAAAATCTTCTTTAGTATAAGAGGTAAAAGCTGATGTTTTTTTAATCGGTTTATAGGGAGGATCAAAATAAAATAAAGTCTTGTTATTGGCATAATTTAGGGTTTGGACAAAATCTCCTTGTAGGATCGTTACTTTTTGTAAATGATGGTTGACAGCTAATAAGTTTTCTTCATTGCAGATCAATGGTTTGACATATTTTCCAAAAGGGACATTAAAGAGTCCTTTGCTATTGACTCTATAAAGTCCATTAAAACAAGTTTTATTGAGAAATAATAACAAAACTGTTTTTTCTAGATCGTCATCGCAGCTGCGAGAATTAAATTCTATTCTTTTATCCAAAAAAAACTTTTGTTGTTCCTCTAGATTTTTAAGTTCATAAAAATCCTGCTGAATTTTTTTAAGCTTGACTATTAATTCTTTGACATTATTTTTAATAACATTATAAGCCCTGATTAAATCAGGATTGATGTCATTAATAATGACTTTTTGTACAGAAGAAAAATTATTTAAGACTGAGAATAAAACTGCCCCACCTCCGACAAAAGGTTCAATGTAGTTAAACTGACAATCTTGAGAAATCTGGGAATTAATCAAAGATAGAATATTGGGAACCAGTTGAGTTTTGCCTCCCGCCCACTTTAAAAAAGGTTTGCCGCTAACTGTTTTCCTTTGAGACAAAGAAGTGGTCATTATTCCTACCAGATTATCCTAATTTATTCAATTTACAGCGCAATTCACGAAAACCTGAGCAGAGAATGCGTTACGCTGGGCTAACGCATCTGAATATCCAATATAAGTAACTGATTATAATTAAATTGAAGATAGATTTTGGCTTTGATCCCCCCTGCCCCCTTAATAAGGGGGGTATCGGACAATTTTTAACACCTACCTACTTATCTATTAGATATCAGAAAGGTAAACGGGGCATTTTTTTCAATACTGATTCAATTTGGTTGATTAAATCCAGCAGACGATTGCCATCCACATGAACCTCGCTGGTGGGATAATTGTCGAGGACTTCGATGATTTGAATCTCGTTATCGTTGAGGGCAGAAGTGACTAAGGAACCCCGTAAAGCTTGCCGACTAGCAGCCCGATTGGGGGTGTGGACAATTTCGGCGGCATAATCTAGCAAACTTTCGCCAAAAAAACTATTAAGAAATTTGGAAAGAAAGACGGCATCCACCGCTACCCGACGATTAAGGATTTTACGGAATTCTTCGGGTTTTTGGTTAGCCATCTTTAATTGTGCCGCTAAAGCGGGAGCTAATTCGCCTGTTTCGCTCAATTGCTTTAATTCTGATACCGATACAGACCCTTGGAAGATGTAGTATTTGATGATAGCTGATTCGGCGGCTGACAAAGACTGACAAACACCGAGAAAGATAGATATTCCTAGGGGAAGTAAAAGATTTTTGAACATAAACCAAAAGTGCAAAACAAGCGAGAAGCGGTCGGGATGATTGACTCATTCTAGCGGGATTGGTTGCCGCTTAGGAAAAACTTAAGACGGGGTTGATTATCTAGAGATGAATTTTTTAGTCACCCAACTAGAAGCAGAAAGCTGATAGCTTAATGCCAATCATTAATTTACATTCGCGAGAGGGCAGCGATTTTTGCTAGTTTATCTTTTTCCAAACCGTTGAGATCCTCTAGCTTTAACCATCCTTCCTTTAACAGTTGAGCAAAGACAAAAATTAGGGAAGTATAGCGATAGTCATATTTACCATCAATCTGATGTCGTCGGGCGCTTAGATAATCGTGCATTTGCCAGATATCATCTAAAACCGTGATCTGACCAGACTGTTCTTTAATATGTTCTATTAAAGTGCTAGTTTCTCGCTGATAGGCTTTTTGGAAAGCAGTTTGAGCAATTTCTTGTTCGGTATCTGACCAAATTATTTCACTCATAGGCATGATTTTAGTTTTAGGGATGATAATTTTGGGTTTTTGAACTACCATGACTCTTTTCGCCGACATCTGTTAAGAATGATTGTTTAGTTATTCTTACCTAGATCAGAGAAGAAACCGGTGTATTTCCCAATTTTTTAAGTCAGCCTTTTAATTGTAGAAAAAAAAGAGTTCACTTGACAAGGAACTCTAATAAGTTTCATCAGAATTTTTAATGATTTCTCTCAGTAGCTATTTAGCCACGGGCAAAGTTTAATAATTCTTTCGGAGAAGCTAATAAATCGATCGCTACGAAGAAAATTTTATTATCAGGAGTTAGGAGGAAGCGCCATGCCATATTCATACCCACACCCGCACCAAACCAGGGGGTTTGTACTTTTCCCGTCACTTTAATCTGAGTAAAACCGTCATCGGCGGGTTCCACTACGCCGCATTCGGGGATTAATTTCAAATTTTGGCATTCTTCGCGGAAAAAGCGATATACTGCCTCTTTACCGACGATGGGACGTTGGAAAGGTGGTTGCAGAGCGCCGTCAGGGGTGAATAATTCAATTAATACATCAAAGTCATTGGCGTTGAGGTTGTCCATATAGTTGAGGACGGTGGCATTGGTAACGCCTTCAATGCTAACTTTGGTCCGTTCGGCAATATTTTGGGGAGGAACCACGGGTTCGGAAATACGGTTATAATCGCCCAGTTTCTTGGGATCATAGCCCATATCGACCACACAATTCCGCAGAACGGTGATTTGTTGTCCAGACTCTAATTTTTTAATCCCGTCTAAAACGGCGGTAGCATTAGCAGATAGTTCATAACCCTTGGGAATTGGGGCAACACTGCCATCTTCCATCCATTGTCCTAATTGATACCAGAATCCCAGCTTGATATTAGCAGACCAAGTGCCGTAGGTACGACAAATCGGGGTGTCAGCATGGTTCGCTAAGTCGCACATCACCTGCGACTGTTGCAGGGGTGACATCTGCCGAATTTCATTCATGGTTTTTTCGGCAAACACCATACTAGCAGCGCCGGGGGCGGCAACGGTGATGGTTTTGCCCATTTCTAGATAGGCAAACCAAATCAAGGCTAGTTGATCTTCGGTATTCAGCTGATTGAAACGCGCAATCGTGGCAGGAACCACATCCGCTGATAGCGTGTTGGGGAAAATGCTCCGCGCTGATTCGATCGTAAACGGCATAGATTCACCTTGAAGTAAAGTTTTGTATCAATTTACTCTCATTCTATCATATTTGCGCCCCAAGGCAGCACCGATGGAGAAACTTTCCCAAAAAAAGCTGTACTTTAGATCACACTTGCCCGGGATTATCACCAAATCTTAATGGTTGAACAACTGTTCCATCACTTATTTAGGGTTGGCGGCAGCAGCGAGCGATCGCTGTTTGAGGATGATTTTTGCTGCTCTAACTCGTTTTCAACCCGGGAATACTCTTGATGCTCCCTAGTTTTTTCTAGTATTTCTCACCCCGTAGCAGGCCGTAAATTTCATCCGTATAGTCATAAAACTGAGCTTGTCGTTTAATTTTATAATTACGATCTAGGGGTAAATTAATTGTTAATTCCCGTTGTATAGTCCCCGGCCTAGCACTCAAAACATAAATACGTTGAGCCAAAAAAACCGCTTCATCCACATCATGGGTAATCATTAAAATACTACACCTAATTTTTTGCCAAATTTCAATTAAATATTCGTGCATTCTTTCTTTGGTTTGTACATCTAAAGCGGCAAAGGGTTCGTCCATTAATAAGACTTTGGGATGACAGGCAAGAGAGCGGGCGATCGCTACCCGTTGTTTCATCCCACCCGATAGTTCTCTAGGATAAGCATTAGCGAATTGAGTTAAACCGACAATATCCAGATAATAACAGGCCACTTCCCAGCATTCTTTTGTCGATAATCCCTGTAGTTTTAAGCCAAATTCAACATTTTTTTGGATCGTCATCCAGGGATAGAGTGTATAATTTTGAAAAACCATGCCGCGATCGGCTCCTGGCCCTGTCACTTCAACACCATCAACGGTAATTTTGCCAGAAGTGGGCAGCTCTAAACCCGCAATCATTCGCAACAAAGTTGATTTTCCCGAACCAGAGGCCCCGACCGCACAGACAAATTCAGCACTTTCAACGTGTAAATTAATATCTTTCAGAGCGACCACAGCACCTCGTTTAGTGGTGAAAATTTTATTGAGTTGAGTAATTTCTAAGTGCATGAAGGTTCTTCTCTTATCATTAAAATAACTTTACTGGTGACAGAATAAACTCTGTTATTGAGTTTTTAAGTTAACGAGTAATTGACCATTTACAAGTCCACTGCAAAAACAAACGAAAACTTAAATCTAGGGCAAAGCCAATAATTCCCAGGACAATTAAACAGGCAAAAATTTCATCGGTTCTCAGAAATTTCTGGGACAATAAAATCCGTTTGCCTAATCCATTATCAGCCGCCACCAATTCCGCTACCACTACCAAATTCCAGGCGGCCGCCATATTAACACGAAAAGTATCGATAACATTAGGAATAATATAGGGAGTAATCACTTTAAATAAAACCTGTTTTCGAGTTCCTCCAAGGGTATAAGTTACTTCGATCAATTCACGGGGAATAAACTTGACCGCATCCATAATCATCAGGGTATTAAAGAAAATTGTCCCGATAAAAATCAGCATAATTTTTGACGTTTCTCCAATACCCAAATAAATAACCAATAGGGGAATAAAAGCAGGAGCGGGCATATAACGTACAACGCCAATGATCGGTTCCATTAAACTACGAATACTCGGAAAAGTTCCCATTAAAATCCCTAGGGGAATAGCAAACAATCCTCCTAAAAAAAAGCCTCCAACTACTCGTAAAAAACTGGTAATAGTATCTTGAATTAAAAAGCCCTGTTCTGCCAATTTTCCTAAGGCCTGAATAACGGCTAAAGGAGAAGGCAAAAATACGGATTCAATGCCCGCAAAACTAGAGATTAGTAACCAGAAAATCAGCGGGACAATAATAGAGGAAACCATTAAAGTCCATTTGAGGGATTCGGGAATATCCTCGGTAATCCGCCAAAAAGTGCTTTGAGGAAGCGTTTTATGTGTTGTGGTCATGGGATTTGCCAAAGAAAAGAATAATTTTGATAGCCAATATCACCCAGTTATCAAACAATTCTTGTAGTCAATGATCGAGGGACTAATTAGGGTTTTTTGTCTTGATTTGCCAACGCCTTGACAAATTGGGCATCTAGAATGGTTGTTAGATCGGGGACTTTTTTAATAAAGCCAACTTCCATCATAAAATCAGCCATTTTTTGAGCGGCAAAGGGCATATTTTTCATGGTTTTACCAGGACTAAAGGCTTCTAGGTTTTCTTCTAAGGTGAAAAACTTCGTTCCCTCTTTATATAAGGCCAATTCTTCTGTGCTAATGCCGGCACGCTTGGCCATAATCTCATCGGCTTTTTGGGGATTTTTAGTCATAAACTCTCGAACCTCAAACCAGGTTTTTACTAGAGCCTGAACCTGTTCTGGTTTTTCTTTTACCAATTTGGCACTGACAACTAACAAATCAGGAATAGCACCGGGAAAAGCTTGAGAACTAATTAATTCTTTAGAACCTTTTCGTTTAAGGGCTGTTGACCAAAAAGGTGGAAAAGCACCAACTGCATCTACTTTTCCCGATGCAAAAGCGGCAGCAGCAGCCCCTGTTTCCATGGGGACAATTTGCACATCTTTACGGCTCATTCCTTCTTTTTCTAGGGCTAAACTGAGGAGAAAGTCACCGACAACGCCTTCTTCGACAGCAACTTTTTTGCCTTTTAAATCTTGAATAGTTTTAATCTCTTCTGTGACAATAATTTTATCATTTCCTGACGAATTATCATTGACTAAAACAGCAACTTGACCATTCACTGCATCTCCCGCAAAAGCGATTGTATCGTTGAGAGTTTGACTATTTCCATCTAATTGTCCGGCGGCCAAAGCTTGTAAGGATTCAAGATAACCATCAAACCATTTCATTTGAACATTAGCCCCATTTTTAGCAAATAATCCCTCTTCTTCAGCGATCGCCCAGGGCCACCAACCGGCCCAGTTACTATAACCGATGACAATGGGGGCAGTATTACTCAGAGAACTACTTGCATTGGGGGTTTGCTGAGGAGCTTGATTGCAACTAACGGTCAGGAGTAAGCTACTAAAAAAAACGAGAAGTAAGGAGAAAAAATTGCGCCGTTTCATAGGTAATAGCCTTTAGAGATGACAGCTAGTAAAACAGAAATAAATCTCAAAAACTGTTACTGATTAACAATTCAAGAACCTAGTCCTATTGACTTGGCTTTTTAGCCAATTTAACCACTCTTCTAAACCTTCTCCTGTTTGAGCAGAAAGAGCGATAATCTTTACATCGGGATTCATAGAGCGAACATTTGCCTCTAAACGTTTTAAATCAATCTCTAAATAAGGAGCCAGATCTAATTTGGTAATAATCAGACAATCCGCTTCTTGAAACATAATTGGATATTTGAGGGGTTTATCTTCTCCTTCAGTAATACTTAATAGAGCAACTTTAGCGTGTTCCCCTACCTCAAATTCGGCGGGACAAACTAAATTTCCCACATTTTCCACCAACAATAAATCAAACTCTTTGGGGTTATAATCTTCTTTGAAACGATGAATTCCTCCAGCTACCATTTTGGAATCTAAGTGACAGGAGCGACCCGTATTAATGGCAATCACGGGAACTCCATATTGTCTCAGGCGCTCTGCATCTAGTTCTGTAGTCATATCGCCTTCAATAACAGCCATTTTTAATTGATCTTTTAAGGCTGCGAGGGTTTTTTCCAATAATACAGTTTTACCCGCACCGGGACTACTCATCAGGTTTAAACAGGTAATGCCCCACTCGTCAAAATGTTCCCGGTTGTGATCGGCTCCTGCTTGATTGGCATGAAGTAGATTAATTTCTAGGGCCGCGTCAAAAGTTTGGTGCATTTTAGTTGAGAATGAATAATTGATCATCGAACTTGTAGAAGCGATCGCCCAACTTTGTTTAAGAAACTAAAGAATATTCAATGTGGTCAATTTTTAACTCTCGACCTGAACGAATATCCTCCATCGGTGATCGACAAGTTGGGCAGGAATATTGCTGGCCAATTTGGGGTTGATAATCTTTTTGGCAGCAATGACAATAAGCAATTAGGGGAATATTTTTAATAGCTAATTCCACGCCGGCAAGAAAAGTATTGGCAGTTTGAACTTCAAAGGCAAATTGTAAACTGACCGGTTCAACACAGGTAAATTCACCAACCATGAGATGAATTTTTTCAATTTTGAGCTTTTCAGGTTGGCTATCATACCAATCTCGAACTGTCATAATTAACGCCTTGGTCATATCAGTTTCGTGCATAGGAAATTACTGCCAGGGTTCGTCAACGGCCAGATTGGCTTCAGGATGAATATAATAGGGCTTTTCTTTACGGGGTAATTGACCTGAAATAACCAGATGGGCCATGGCATCACAAATAACACGGGTAGCCATCAAAGAGGTCATATCACTAATATCGTAGGGAGGGGAAACTTCCACCACTTCCATACCACAAATGGGAGCTTTTTGGATAATTTTACCTAATAAAGCTAAGGCTTCACGGGGTAATAAACCGCCAGGTTCTGGCCAACCCGTGCCGGGGACAAAACCAGCATCAATGCAATCAATATCAAAACTAATCCAAACGCAATCCGTACCATCTAAAGCTCGTTCTAAGGCAAATTCGGCGGCCGCATCAATGCCTCGTTCCACAATGTCGGTGACGGTCAAAATATTAGTGGCCCGCTCGCGGCAAACTTTAACACCTTGACGGGGAACTTGCCAACCACCAATCCCTAATTGGACGAGATTTTTAGCAGGAGCATTTTTCATATTGGTGGCATGAAACCAGGGGCAAGTGTGCATCCGTTCATCTAAATCCGTTTCCTGGGTATCCACATGGCGATCAAAGTGAATAATACCGACTTTTTTATCCCCTAAATGCCGACAAATACCCCGCACCGTCGGAAAACCAATGGAATGATCACCCCCTAAAATAATCGGCAAGGCGCCGGAACTAAAGACATGGGCAACCCCCTTAGAGATTTGATCGAAGGACTTTTCATTATTAGCAGGAATGGTGAAAATATCCCCCAAATCACAGAGCGTAATTTGTTCGCGCAGATCTACTCCTAATTCAAAATTGTAGGGCGTATAAAGGGCCGAAATCCGCCGAATTCCCTGGGGTCCAAAACGAGTTCCGGGTCGGTAAGTTGTCCCCGAATCATGGGGAACACCGACGATGGCCACATCATAATTGCCCACATTCCGCACATCTTCCAAATAGGGGGCCTTCATAAAGGTGTTAATTCCCGCATAGTGGGGTAACTCACCCCTGGAAAAGGTGGGAATACTGCGATCGCGAATACTATCGGCCGCCTCTAAACCGTAGGTTAACCCCTGAGAAACTTCCTGTTGCCAACCGGTTAGGGGCAAATGGCGTTCTTTTTCTAGGGCCTGTTGAGCTTCAGTTACATGAGGGGGTTGAAAAGTAGATTCCTCGGACATCATTTTACCTCAAAATACAATAACCCGGGAGTCTTCAAAGACACTGCCTCAAAACAGTTATCCTTAAAGTCTCCCGGGCTTTTATCCCGCCGTGTAGCCAGCTTAGATGGAAAAAATTTTTGATCCGCTCGTTTAAGACTAGCTTGCTCCTCTCGGACCTGACATTTAAAGAAGTTTAAATCGGAACCCTAGAAGCAATTTCTTTGACCTTAGACGATGTCAATCCCAAAAACAGTATCACAGACTACAGAAAGCTGATTTTTCCCGCTTAAATATGGTTTGCTGAATAATTTTGTTGGTGGGGGCAGGGTGTGGGCTGTAGGGTTTTACCAGTTTTCAGGTGGTCAACTACCTAATTTTCAGGGAAAAAGTGCCTAAATTTTGGCGTTGTCAGATCAGAATATGAAGAATGAATTGCGACACAACGAAAGCCTTGCTCTTAAAGCGTTGTCAAGTCTGCTCTGACGCGCCATAAATAAACTTGACAACGCCGGTCATTTTTGGTAAGTTATGGCGTAATTGCAAGCTCAACAATATTTTTTAGGAGGCGTTTATTTGTGACATTAGCAAAACTAATCAAAAACTCCGTTGGGGGGGGGGATAATACTTATCAGTCTCTCCATCGCCAGTGGAGTACAAGCGGCAACTATTACAATTCCAGTGACCGTTAACAGCAAAGCTGCTCCTTGGCTCTGGAATAATACGACTCTGAATACAGCTTATCAATATGGAGTGAACGATAACATAGCTCCAAGTACAATCAATAGCAGTTCTGGGTTAGATTTTGCCGCTGGAAATGCTCTGACAATTAATTATCTCAACGGGGAGACCAGTGCTTTTGGAGTTCCTCCTCAAGTGGATGCAAAAGGTTATTTCGGCTCTCCATTTACATACATCACAAATGGCTTTGGGGGGAGTAGCGGATTAGGGTTTCCCAGCAAATATATGACGGCTGATTGGGATACTTACCTAAATCAGCTAGTAGGTACGTTTGCTGATGCAACTGGAGCCATCATCGGTACACCTTTTGCTATTGGGTTAGGACGTACAGTTTCCATTCCAGTGGGTGCAACTCAACTTCAATTAGGAATTAACGACGATATCTTCGCCGATAATACAGGGGAATTAAACCTTACCGTCTCCCAATCTGTATCCGTTCCCGAACCTAGCACAATTTTCGGCTTAGGTGTATTAGGATTTGGTGCTTTCTTGAAGCACAACCTAGCTAAATCTAACAAGTCAAATAAACAGGACAACTAAACGGGTTAAATTTTGGGCGCAAGCATCTCGACCCTACCATTGGCGCGATAATATTATTGTAGTGGCGGATTGCATTCGCCCCTAATAACTTCTGCTGCTCACCAATATGTGAGAGAAGATCACAAATACGAGATGCAGCCTACGCCCTTTCTTATCACCATAACTCCGGCAAGCAGAATTAAGATGAGTTAGAGTTTAAATGCTTGGGAAAATAGGGCTTGTAGGCGCAAGGATTTTCCATTATGAATATAATATCATGTCAAGGGGCTTTTGTCAAGAGAAATTTTGACAACATCCAGAAAAACGTAGCCTATTGTAGGGCTAATTCATGAATTAGCCCTACACCTATTACCTAGTGATAAGTAAAACGTAGGGTGCGTTAGACGGCAAAAATTTATGCTTTGACTTAAAGCCAACAATCCGTCGTAACGCACCACCAATCTTCGACTATGATTGAATTAATCACTGATAACTGATTACTGATGACTGATAAAGCTATGACACTCAAAGAACAACTAATTAAAGAAATCGAGCAGACACCTGACACCCTTTTGACTCAATTACTTGACTTTTTGCTCTTTATCAAAGAACGACATACTGCAATAGAAATTACAGAAGAAGAGCAGGCTAACATAATCGCTTCTGAATCAGCTTATCAAGCAGGAGACTATCTAACCCTCGAAGAATATGAGGCAACTCAAGCGTGAACTACAGAGTTATTATTCCGAAACCCGTTCAAAAACAACTAAACAACTTACCCAAACAACAACGCGAACGCTTAATTACTGCCATTAGACTACTTACCGATACACCTCGTCCTAGCGGAGTCAAGAAACTCAAAGGATATGATGACACCTACCGAATTAGAATAGGGGATTATCGCATCATTTACAAAATTCAAGATAAAGAAATGCTTATTATCATATTGAGTAGTATTCATCGAAAAGATGCTTATTGAACCTCTCAGTAGGTGGGTGTAATTAAATATAAGATGAACGTAGGTTGGGTTGAAGCATGAAACCCAACGCCCTTATGGTATAATCATTTGATGGACTATAATTGAATTAATAACTGATAACTGATCAAGCTATGACACTCAAAGAAGAACTTATTAAAGAAATTGAAACAACTCCCATTTCTTTGCTACCAGAAATCCTGCATTTTGTCCAATCTATAAAAACAAAACATCCAGACGTTGACTTTATGGAATTTGCTGGTATGGCAGCAGATATAGAAAATACTATGCAAGAGATTGTCGAAGAAGCAGAAGCTAATCGTCAACTCGATTTAAGACAGATAAATGACTTATGAAACAAGCATTACTTGATACCAATATCCTCTCTTATTTTTTACGAGGTAATCCCGCAGTAATTGAACAATTCCGCATCTATCGACAACAATATACCTATATATCGTTTTCAATCTTTACCTATTACGAGATTAAAAGTGGCTTATTGTATAAAGATGCACGAAATCAACAACAACAATTTGAACGTCTTGCAGAAGTCAGTGAAGTAATTGCTTATGATCGTGAAATTAGTGATATAGCTACTCAAATATACGTTAATCTTAGAATAAAAGGACAACTAATTACCCAGATTGATTTGTTTATTGCTGCGACTGCTATTTATTGCAATTATACTCTGATTACAGCTAACATTAAGCATTTTCAAAATATTCCCAATCTTAGTTATGAAAATTGGTATCTCTCAACAACCTAGCACCATTGTACGATTGCCAAGGCAGGTACAAGGTACACAGAAGTGGAACCTCTCTATCGAGAAGCGATTAAGATTGCTACCCAAGTATTAGGAGACAATCATCCCGATAGCCAAACAATTATGGAGAACTATAAAACTATGTTGTCGCAACTCCGGCAAGCAGAATCAGGATGAGTTAGAGTTTAAATGCTTGGGAAAATAGGGTTCGCAGGCGCAGGGCTTTCCCATTATGAATATAATATCATGTCAAGGGGCTTTTGTCAAGAGAAAATTTTTTTGACCCGGAAGGAATTCAACCTAGATAAAAACTGAGGATCAGAGCCACTAAAAAGGTCATTAACAGCCATAAAATTCCGCAATAAAGGACGATTTTAGCACGGAAAGCTGATAGGAGGAGGATAAAAGCTTTAATATCAATGAGGGAAGCGACCAGTAAAAAAGCTAGAGTGGAACCCACGGACAGATTAGTAATTAAAGAACCGGGGACAAAAGTGCTAAGACTGGCATTAACAGCGAGGGTGAAACCAAAGAACAACTGCACGAGAATTTGAGTAACGGGAGTATTCCCCCAGGCAATTAATTGACTCTGAGGTAATAATAGCTGAAAGACACTAGCGATCGCACAGCCAATGATTAATAATCCCCCTAATTCCAGTGCTTCATCGATAAAGTTATCGAGAAATAGCTGCAGAGAAATTGGCCAAGCTTGCCTATCTCTAGTTTTATACTCATAAACAAGATTGCCGACTCTTTGTAGGGGTTGACTGGCTGCTTCCTCCGGTAAAAAACTCCCGGAAAGAACTAAACTCGATTCTAGGGGAATTTCGCTATCGGTGCGGGGTTTTTCCCGGTAGAAACTAAAGAGAGTGCCGATAAAAATTGCCATTAACCACACCGAAAGCGATCGATAGAAGAAAATACTAGAATAGCTGAAAGTCTGCCAAGTTAGCCAAAGAGTGACGATATTTAGGGTAGGTGCAGCGGTGAGAAAGCTAAACACCACCCCTGGGGGTACTCCCTCTAATAAGAATCTTCTAGCGACGGGAATCGTGCCGTATTGTCCGACCGGTAGGATTAATCCGATGGCACTGCCAACGATCGCTCCTAACAGTCGATTACGGGGAAATATCGCCGCTAATCGCTGTTTATTGACGAAAACCAGCAAAAAACTGGAAACGGCCGTCCCGAAAAGTAAAAAGGGAAGCGAGGTCAAGACTAAACTAAGAAAAAAAGTAACAGCGATAGAAATTTGATTCATGAATAGGGTTCAAGATCGGAAGCTATCCTACAAAATAGCAGATAAGGTAAAAAGTAAGTAGTCGTGCCAAATTAATTTCTTGGTTA
This sequence comes from Microcystis sp. M079S1, assembly GCF_020246425.1. Classification (NCBI taxonomy): domain Bacteria; kingdom Bacillati; phylum Cyanobacteriota; class Cyanophyceae; order Chroococcales; family Microcystaceae; genus Microcystis; species Microcystis sp. M079S1. The sequence continues at coordinate 9,742 of NZ_JADBSZ010000339.1, read as the reverse complement.
GGATAGGCACTCATGCAAAAGGCACTCATGCAAAAGGCACTCATGCAAGATGCAACAATAGGTTAGTTTGTTGAAATCAAAAATTAAAAAGAACGTAAAGCGATTAATTGTGCCTCAGCTTTATGAAGGGATTCTAACCATTCTTTTTCGGGATCACTATCGGCAACTATTCCCGCTCCCACCTGTCCCCAAACGGTGTTTAAATTCCCTTGAGTAGTCATTAATAGGGTACGGATGAGAATATTCAAATCTAAATGACCCCGTAGGTCAATATAGCCACAGGAACCATAGAATAAATTGCGTCGCACTGGTTCCAATTCTTCGATAATTTCTAGACAGCGAACTTTCGGGCAACCGGTAATTGTTCCCCCCGGGAAAAGAGCTTTAATTAAATCAATAGCATGATACTTTTTATCTAATTTTCCTTGAACATTACTGACCAAGTGCATAACGTGACTATAACGCTCGATCGTCAGTAATTCATCAACATCAACCGATCCCCATTCACAAACTCTACCCAGATCATTACGTTCTAGATCCACTAGCATAATATGCTCGGCGCGTTCTTTTTTATTAGTTAATAGTTCCTCGGCCAATTGTCGATCGAGTGCCTCGGTTTTACCCCGGGGACGAGTTCCAGCGATCGGTCTAGTGCTGGCTATTCCTCTTTCTAATTTCACCAATCTTTCGGGAGAACAACTAATCATTTCGCCCCAAGGAGTGCGCCAATAACTGGCAAAAGGAGAAGGGTTAATCTGTTGTAAACTGCGATAAATTTGCCATCCTTTTGCCCTAGTTGTGCTTTGAAATCTTAGGGATAAATTTGCTTGAAAAATATCACCTTTTCTGATATGATCTAGGGCTTTTTTAACAGCTTTTTCGTAGTCGAGTTGAGAAGTATAAAAGATTAAGGGAGAGGGACGAGGATCGATAAACTCAAAATCGGGGTTAGTGGTTAAAGATTGTTCGTATTTATCTAAATCTTCGGGTTTGCTGGCAGCTAACCAGAGAATTTGTGCTTGGTGATCGAGAATGGCAAAACTATCCGGTTCATACCAATAAGCGACGGGAAAAGGGAGAGTATCAGCTTTCCTGTCGGGTAATTTTTCTATTTCCCAAGCTAAATCGTAGCCTAACCACCCCAACCAACCGCCATGGAAGGGAAGATGATCGGGAAGAACATCAGATCGGGTTTGGGGGAGTAAACTGCTTAAAAAGGGCAAAATTTCCCCTAGTGCGGGGGTCCAAAGCTGACGCGGGGAACCAGCACAAAGAGAGTAACGGGAGAGGGAATTACCCGGATAGGGACTTTCTAGTAAAGTAGCGATCGCATCTTGGGAGAATAAGCAGGCAAAAACCTCGGAACCGGTGCGCTGATGCAGAGGAAGCGATCGCCAATGCCATGCTAAAGGTTTTTGCATCTAAAATTGCGGGCCAAAATAGCTGTGAAATTGGGTATAACTAGGGGTTTGGTGTTAGTTGTGGGGTAGTTGATTTTTCCTATCTGCTAACACCTATTCGCTTAGTCCTAAATGTTTGCTTCCTCCTAATTATCCCCGATAATCGAGGTCAATTTCTTTAGAACCGCCGCGCTGTAATTGGCCTAATAATTCCCCTAACTGACTCCAAACCAAACCACCGATAAAGATAGTCATCGGGAGAGAGATAGCGTAGGCAACCCAACCATTGAGAATAAATATATCTAATCCCGAGGCAAGGAAAAGACAGATTCCTACACAAATACCGATAAAAGGAATTTGTAAGGAACTAGATTTTAAAAGATTTTGATCGTCTGAACCCTTATTTTTATACCAATTGTTAACCACTTGCTTGAGACTAGCTTCAAAAGCGGCCCCGCAGGTAATACCGATAAATAAACCGGCAAAAACTAGAAAATAGGGCGGTTGGGGCAGAAAATAATAATCCATAGAAAAAGTGATTAACCGATGTTGACCTTAAACACTTTAACGCGAACTGGTTTCTCGCGGAAGGACAGCGGCCACACCTTGGGACGATAATTCCCGAAAAGCGCTCATGGCCACATCCAAGAGTCGCCGCGGTTGCAATTCTCCTTGAATTAAACCCCAGAGACGTTGCACTTCGGCAGTATGGAGACGGTCATCTTCCGTTAAAGCTAATAGCAATTGACGACGCAGATAACGACCTTCTTCCGAGAGAAGAAAAGTGATGCCTAATTGTGCGGTGGGCAGTAAATCGAAGTTACTTTCCGAGCGAGCCATTGTAATCATGTTTTCTAGGCGTTGCCACTGGAATTTACCGTCTTTGAACAGCACATCCAGTAAACGCCGCCGCAGTTGGGGTGATTCCCCGGTCAGGAGACGTTTAGCAACGTAGGGATAGGCCACTTGGACGATTTTGAAGTTAGGATCGAGGGTGAGGGCTGCCCCTTCTTGGGTGACGAGGGAACGAATAATCAGGGCGAATTTGGCGGGAATCCGGAAGGGATACTCGTACATCAATTCGGAGAAATCATCGGTAATGGTGCGGAAATTGAAGTCACCGACCCTTTGACCGATGGCATTGCCTAAAACTCGTTCTAGCGCTGGAATAATAGGTTTTATATCCGTTTCTGGGGTTAAAAATCCCAGTTTGACAAAGTTGCTGGCCAGGTTTTCGTAGTCTTTGTTAATTAAATCGACGACGCAACTAGCGAGGGTTTCTTTAGTTTCCTCCTCTAACTGGTCCATCATGCCAAAATCGATATAGGCCATGCGACCATCAAAAGTGGCGAAAAGATTACCCGGATGGGGATCAGCGTGAAAAAAGCCGTGTTCGAGGAGTTGCTGTAATCCGGAGGTGACGCCGATTTTAACGATATTATTGGGGTCTAATCCTAAAGCTTTGATGTTCTCGGTATCGGTGAGTTTATAGCCATCAATCCATTCTAGGGTAAGGACGCGGCGACCACTATAACGCCAGTAGATACTGGGAACTTTAACTTCGGGGTTATTTTGGAAGTTGGTGGCGAATTTTTCAGCGTTGCGACCTTCGTTTTGATAGTCGATTTCCTCAAAGAGTTTGGTGCCGAATTCATCGACAATCAGGGTGAGGTCGTGGCCGAGATTGAGGGGTAATAAACGACCGAATTTTTGGGCGGCCCAGCGCATTAGGTATAAATCGAGGCTTAAAAGCGCCCGCAGCCCGGGCCGTTGCACTTTAACGGCTACTTCCTCGCCAGTGGGGAGTATCGCTTTATAAACCTGTCCTAAACTAGCGGCAGCTACCGGGGTGGGGGATATTTCTCGATAGGCTTTTTCTACAGGCATCCCCAATTCTGTCTCGATAATGGCAAAAGCAATGTCGTTATCGAAGGGGGGAAGTTGGTCTTGCAGTTTAACTAATTCGTCTAAAAAGTCTCTGCGAACGAGGTCGGGACGGGTAGAGAGAGCTTGACCGACTTTGATGAAGGTGGGACCCAAACGGGTGAGAATTTGCCTAAGTTCGCTGGCACGCTGGTATTTATTGGCTTCTTCTTGCTTTGTCCATTTGTCCCAGAGGAGACTGAGGAGAAATAATCCTAAAGACCAAATAATCACGAAAGCGCGACCGAACAATTGCCAAGGTTTGTAACGGTATTCTTGAGCGATCGCTGCTGCACTGTAAGGAGTGAACTGTGTTTCTTCTCGTTTCCGGTCAGTTTGACTGTCTTGATGCCGACTCACTAGCTAATCTCTATATATCTTACGCCACTTCATATTGTAGCTAAGTTCTTGACATCAGTATACAAAACTACACATTATTTAATAATTGTTATAATTCCCTGAGAAATTATAAGTATTTATAACTAGACTGCTGGGGAAATTCTCGGCTAGTGGATGTCCTCAAGTACCTGATGGATATTTTCAACAAGCTGTTCTATAAAGTTAACGGCATCATTAACCATATTTTCATCGATATTCCAGCGACTGCCAATGCCATAACTCGGGTCTATATCAGCTTCATGGGCGATTTTGTTCCTTCGCTCAACAATTGCGCTAAGTTGGTTTTTAATATCTTTAGCTGGTTTATTTAGTTTGCTGGCCACTTCTTTCCACAATTCCTTGGCTGAAATTAGTCTAATGGCATCCGCTATCTTGTTCGGTTGTTGATAGCTTTCATAGCTGAGTTTTTCTCTAATTTCAGCTTCTAGCCAATGATTACTATTAAGTTTGTTGGTGAGAAGATTTTCAATCATTGGTAGTACCTCGGAAATTGAGCGAGATTCTTGACCAAAAAAAGAACCGTAGTTTTGTTGAATTTCGTTCTCTAACCAAGAGCCAATACTAATAGCTATCAATCGTTCTTGTCGTGCGCCATTCAAGGAGACTTTAAAACGAGAAAAGGCAGATTGAGAACTGTTAGGAGTGGGAGAAGGTTCTGAACGTTGGCCTCGATAAATTTCTAGCATTCCTAGAGTAACCACTTCGTGAATATAATAATCTAAAGCGCTCACAGTCAGGACTAAAGCCGCTCTGAGGATATCCGAGGCATCTAGGGCGGGAGTAGTCTGAGATTTGAGGGAATTGTGGATAGCGATCAAGTCACGAACGCGGGTAATACTAAGGCGAAATTGTTCAATTGCTAACTGCATAAATCTCGGAGGTAAGACCGATAACTTTGTCTGCTAAGTCAGAAAAAATATCTTTAAATTTTTGTTGTTTTTCTTGGGCTTGCTCTAACACTGTACCTTGCCATCCTAATTGTTCAGCAGTTAGCGCAAAAACGGGCGTTTGATGCTCTTGAGATAAGGCAATAAGACTATTAAAATCAGGTATTTTTACTAGAGTACAGCAAGCTGGTACACCATTCTGATCGTAGATAAATTTCGGTAGCATCATGCCAGTTCTTTCTAAAGCTGGAATCATTTTATTGCCGATATTTTCCTCGATTGTGTTAATCCAGTTTTGAAAAGCTTTTGTTTCTTGTCCACCTATGATTCGATATTTCTGAACAATAGTTCCCAAAAAATGTAGGTCAACTTCGGGAAAGGGATAGTTGGCTGTTTTGAGAATTGGTAAAGCACTAGCTGCCTTAGCCCATTGGTGCCACTTAGGCAAGATTTTAGCTAAAGAATCGATAGCCATAACCGAGAAAAAATCCGGCGTGGTTGGCACAATAAAAAAGTTACTGGTCATCAGTATATTTTGATTTATTGACCCCAAACTGGGACTCATATCGATTAAAATATAGTCAGCTTGAAATCTTTCGGCAGTTTTGTCTAATAAATATGTAATCGCACCGGGGAGATTTTTTAAAGCCTGAATTGACCCACTAAGTTCTTGAGCAATACCTAGGGTAACTTCATATTCAGCTAACCCCACATGACCGGGCAATAGAAATAAACGATCACGACCATCAATAGGAATACAGTTCACAGCTTCGATTAATCTCGGTTGAGACTCAAAAGCAGGTGCTAAAGCTGTTTTAATATTAGAGTAAGTATTGTAGATGGCTTGTAGTCTTTCCTCCCTATCTTCACTTTCTTTAGCCAAAGCCATACCAGTTAAGTTACATTGGGGATCGGTATCGACAATAATTACTCTTTTGCCCTTCTCAGCAAGCATCCAACCAAGGTTAAAAGTGGTTGTAGTTTTGCTGACTCCACCTTTATGATTAAAAAAAGCTATTTTTTGCACCATGGCATTAATTATATTTGAAGATTGTTGCCCTTGGTCATTATTATAACATCAGTGGGGGTTAAGCAGATTTTGCCATGATTTCTAGGCTAGAATCAGAGTTTCGGATTACTCGTTTTAATGCCTAGCAATTAAGGAAAAATTGCGCCATGGTTTCCACCCTAACCCCCCCACTGGATATTTAAGCAATTTCATCGGGATTAATGCCCAATTCTCGCAGCTTTTGGGCTAATTTTTCCGCCCGTTGTTGTTCTCTTTCTTTGGCTAATCTTTCCTGTTCTTTGGCTAATCTTTCCCGTTCTTTGGCTAATCTTTCCTGTCGGGCCGACTCTTGAGGGGTGGGAACCAATTCACCTGATTCGGTGAAATAGCGCAATTTATTGGCAAAAATCCCTAAATATAATCCCAGTTGCTTACTCCATAAATAACCGTTTTCATTGGGGGTAATCGGTTGATATTGTCCCTCGATTAAAGTGAATCCTTGCCATTCTAAGGTATTGGGATCAAACCAAAAATATTCAGGAGTACGGAAAGTATGCTGATATAGTTCCTTTTTGGCTTTTCTGTCCACATTAGCGGTGGAATCGGAGAGAATTTCGATGATTAGATTGGGATATTTACCCCCTTCTCCCCAGACGACCCAACTTTTTCTGGGACGTTTCTCTGTATCTAAAACCACGAAGAAATCTGGTCCACAAAAATCTCGCTGTTTTAGTTGTCTTTCGTTATAATAAATAGTCAAATTACCCGAGGCATAGTAATCGTTTCTATCTTGCCAGAGCCAATCAAGACAAGATAATAATAAAATAATTTGTTGTAAATGCAGATCACTTTCCAAGGGTGGTTCATCACTCCATAAATCGGTGGGAGGACAGACAATATCGGTAGCAATATCTAGGGTTGTCATCGTTTATAAACCCATTGAGTCAATTTGGGGTGATTCTAGCAACAAGCCACAATCAATACAATTATATTATAAGTCCGATCGTTTTGCTTGTATATAGGGTGTTAGGAGTCGGTTGGGGAAGTCAGAATATCATGACCTCAATCCCCTTGGTTGAAGGACTTATAAAAACCAGAAAAAAGCAACTAAAATAACAGTGAGAGTGGCGGCAAAAATGAGAGCGTATTCAATTTTTTGATTGATAATACCAATAACCATGACTAGGGTAATTGCCAGAAGAAACACACCGATATAGACTAGATTTTGAGAACCTGAATTAACTAAATTATTATTTAAAGTCGGTGTGGGTGTGGGAGTTTGTAGAATTGTTGATGAGAGACTAATCGTAGAGGTAATGAACATAAATATTTATGACTACCATAGAACTAATTTTATACAGTAAACCGGACTGTCATCTTTGCGAAGGGTTGCTAGAAAAACTAGAAAAAATCCGTCAACCGGAGTGGCAGTTAGAAATTAGGGACATTACCAGTCGAGAGGATTGGTTTAACGCTTATCAGTACGAAATCCCCGTTCTCTGTCAAAAACTGGCCACGGGGGAAAAAATCCTCCCTCGTCTTTCCCCCCGGGCAAATGCCGAACAATTAGCCCGTCTTTTAGCCAATAATTTAACCTAGGGGCTAATTACCCAGACTAGGACTAAGGACTGGACTAGGAGAGGGAGAAGACTGGGCGACTGGTTGCGGTTTGGCTGCGGGTTGAGTTTGATACCATTTAAAGTGTTGGTAGGCCGTGCGCGATATTTGTTGAATCAGAGTCCTAGCGTTACTATCATTATGGGGACGTTTGACCATCACTGCTCCTAGATAGCGTTTCCCGTTGGGCATATCAATAATCCCCGCATCCGCTAACATCGAGCCAATATCACCGGTTTTATGGGCAATATCGGCGGATTTCTCGATACCTTGGGGCAGCAGGGTGCGAGTGCGCGTTTCCTGCATAATATTCAATAGACGATCTCGGGAACGTAAACTAAGTAATTCCCCTTGATTAACTTTTCCTAAGATTGTCACCAAATCTCTCGGACTTGTGGTATTAGTTCCTTCCAAGTCTGGTAAAGGGTTATTAATTACCGTACTGGTCAAACCCCAAGCTTGAAAACGCTGATTAAGAGCCTTTTTGCCGCCCATCCGCTTAATTAACATATTAGTAGCGGTATTATCGCTAATTACGTTCATTTTAGTGGCGGTTTCTAGGGCAGTATAGGTTTTATTCAATCCTAGATACTGCATATCCCCAGACCCACTGGCCAGGACATCCTTAGTGGCCACAAGGGTTTCATCGAGACGAATTTTCCCCGCGTCCACATCCTCAAAAAAGGCCACCAGAATCGGGATTTTAATCGTACTAGCGGCAGCAAAAATAGTATCTCCGCGAAAATTAGCGTAAGCACCGTTATCAAGGTCAATAAATAATGCTCCCGCCTGTAATTTCGGATATTTGACCGCTAAAGCCTGTAATTTCTGATTGAGGCTGCTGATATTTTCGTTGAAAACTAACGTGGTCGGTTTTGGGGTGACGGGTTGGGGAGTCGGGGAATTAGTAGCGGTGGGTTTTGGGTGTAGGGGTAATTTGCTTGGATCCACCACCGTTAAAACCGTACCAGCGATCGCACCTAAACCGACACCAAGGATAGAGAAGCGAAGAACCTGAAGGAGAAAAGAAGCGATTAGGTTGGGTTTACGCTGTTTTTTTGCCTTTTTAAGCGGTAAAGACCTTTTTTGATTGTTTGAGTCCATGGACCTAGGGGACTCAGGGCCAGATTGAACTTTACTAGGACGACGAGTTACTTGACGAGTCACGGTTTTCCTCAAGGGTATCCAGATTTATTATCGGTCGCTAGGAGAATTTTTTTTCTTGCCCTTGAGACTATCAAGACCGAGAAAAAGTTGCCCGATACTTTCAATATGACCGATAATACCCCGCAGCAGGGCTAATTCCTCCACCGTGGGCCGGGCCCGATGATAAAATTGCCGGAATTTCTCCATCCTAGCGGCGGCGGTGTGGGGGTAAAGATAGCCAATTTTGAGCAAAAATCTCTCTAAGTGCTGATAATAGCCTTCTAGAGCCTCAAAAGTGGCATTAGGGGGCGTTTCTAACCGGGGTTCGAGCCTATTTTCCGTCGCCATTTGGTACAGTTCGTAGGAGCAAACCGCCACCGCTTGGGCCAGATTAAGGGAGGAATATTGAGGATTAGCGGGAATACCGACAAAACGCTGGGCGTGGTTCAGTTCGCTGTTACTTAAACCCCGGTCTTCTGGCCCGAAAATTAGGGCCGATTCTAGGTTAGGGGTGAGTAACCAGGGTAAGGCGGTCCGGGGTGTTTCGAGGGGAGTATTCAGGTGACGGGGTTTCGAGGTGGTGGCAATGATGCGATGACAACCCTGCAAAGCTTCCCCCAGGGTGGCTACCTGTGAACAGTTTTCTAGGACTTCAATCCCGTGTACTGCCATGCGTCGCGCTTCTTCTGCAAGGATATCACAGGCGGGATTGACGATAATTAAGCGACTTAAGCCCATATTTCGCATAATTCTGGCAGTGGAACCCACATTTAAGGCTCCTGCAGGTTCAACTAAAATAATTCTCAGGCGATCGAGTGGGGAACTCGGATTATTTTCATCTACACTCATAGATAAGGCGCAGTTTTTGACTTTTTAATTTTAATCATGGCACGTCAGATATCGAAGTCCGATCTTCCCAGTAAAATTTGTCCCGTTTGCGGTTTATCCTTTACTTGGCGCAAAAAGTGGCAAAACTGTTGGCATGAGGTCAAATACTGTTCAGAACGCTGTCGTCGTCGCAAGTCCTCGGTGAATCAGTAGATCTCCTGCAAACAGCAAAAATCTTCCCTTAGGTGAGGAGACAGGAGACGGGAGACAGCTTATCAAGGTCAGATTTGAGTTTTTAGTTCACTGTTTACTGATCCGGTGAAAAAGCGTTCGACTGACGGCTGACGGTTTAGATGGATAATTAATTAAACCTCTTGCATAATTAATTTTTTATGGTTCAAAAACGGCAAAAATAAGGATTAAATGGCATAAAATCTGTAAATAGACCATTTAATTGATTAATGCTCATTTTTAATTCTCCTGACTACTGACTACTGGCTACTGACTCCTAACCCTAACAACGATTTTTGATT
>NZ_JADBSZ010000338.1:0-3666 GCF_020246425.1 Microcystis sp. M079S1 | reverse complement strand
TCGGCTGGTGAGAGAGAGTCTATCTTTCTCTAAAAAAATGGAGAATCACGTTGGGGAGCCCTTTGGTATTTTATCCATGACTACAATGCACAGCAAAGCAAAGGATTAAGCCGCCATCACTACTACCGAATCACCACCTAAAATCCGCCGGGGCTTAAATAACTGGGATTTTCCTGTAGAGAAGTATCGAAGGGATTGGGTAAATCTTGGGTGCGAATTAAAGGCCCAGACTGTTGCTGTTGCATGACATCATAGTATAAAGTTTCGGTTAATTTGGCATCCCGGGTAATCAGATTATCGAAATAGGAACCTTGGGGAAAAGTACGCCAACCAAAAAGAGAGTTGAACTGTCCTAAAATGTTGGTGTAGTCGTAGAAACGACCCGTATTGTTATTAACAGCGCGGTTAAACAAACCGGGGATATTATTAAATCCCACCGCCGTATCGGGAGAGGGGACAAGTTGCAATTGTTGGGTTTTTACCGGTGCGGGAGTGGTGGCGGTTGAATTTTGGGCGATCGCACTAGACGAACTCAACCAGACTAAACCGGTTAAACAAAACAGGGAAGGAAGTAAAAATTTAGCGCGCATGGGTAAAAATCTCCTCACAGGGATAGGGTTAATTAAAAAATCGCGTCAATGGGATGAGAAAGAAATCAATACTAGCGATCGAGTCAATATATAATGACTTTTGGCTTAATTGTAACCGAAATTTTGGAGTCAGTCAGGCTCCCAATCCTGAAAATATGGCTAATTACTCGGTAGCGACTCTCGATACTGCTTCCCTGCGTCAATTTCTCCTCGATGCCCTTGTCCGTCTTGCCTATCGGGAAGGGGATTTCACCCTGTCTTCAGGACAAAAAAGCAGCTACTATATCAACGGTAAACAAGTTACCCTCACTGCTGAGGGAGCTTTAGCCGTGGGGCGTTTATTGCTGTCTCTACTGCCTCCAGATACCCAAGCGGTGGCAGGATTAACCCTAGGGGCGGATCCGATTGTCAGCGCCGTTATTGTGGTATCTGCCTACGAAAATCGCCCGATTCCAGCTTTAATTGTCCGCAAAGAGGCAAAAGGTCACGGGACTATGGCTTATATTGAGGGTCCGACTTTAAACCCCGGGGCTGCAGTGGTTGTTCTCGAAGATGTGGTGACAACGGGGAAAAGTGCCATGGTAGCGGTAGAAAGATTACGGGATGCGGGTTATCAAGTAGATTTAATCATTGCTTTGGTGGATAGAGAGCAAGGAGGGGCGGAATTTTACCAATCTCAGGGAATAAAGTTTCAAGCTTTGTTTTCGATTCGGGATCTACAGGCGGCTTATCACAATAAATAGCAGGGAGTGGCCAGAAACGCTCGATAACTGGATTTTAACAGTCGGTAAAACTTATCGCACAAGGGACTGGAGAGCGGCTTTAACTGCCTAAACGGTAAGTTATCTCCATTTTTTTCCTGTGAATAATTGGTCACTAGCCGAGGTTTTCGGCCCGAAGAAACAGCTGGGAACATTGATAGATTCAGAGTCTAACTATTGACTAATAGCTATTCTCGGCGGGGGACTCAAGATGCCTTGACTCTCTTTGGCTCTAAGAATTGAAGCCTTTATCACTTTCTGATAACCCTCAGACCGACTAACTGTATACTAGGCTATAAGATTTGCTTAAAAATCTTCGGACCATGCCGAACTATCGACAGTACAGCGATCGCCAAATATGAATCAAGGCATAGATTTACAAGAAAGTTTCATTAAATCCCTAACAGACCTGGGATTAAGTGGAGGACTGGCTAAAGCGATTTGGATGCCTTTACCCATGTTCCTGATGATTATAGCCGCCACGGTGGGGGTTTTAGTCTGCGTCTGGTTAGAAAGGAAAATTTCCGCCGCCGTCCAACAGCGTATCGGGCCAGAATACGCAGGACCCTTGGGCGTTTTACAACCGGTCGCCGACGGTCTGAAATTAGTCTTTAAAGAAGATGTCGTCCCCGCTAAGGCTGACCCTTGGTTATTCCTCTTCGGGCCGATTTTGGTGGTGATGCCGGTGTTTGTCTCCTATCTCATCGTCCCCTTCGGTCAAAATCTGGTGATTACTGACCTAAACGTAGGTATCTTTTTATGGATTTCCTTGTCCAGTATTGCCCCCATTGGCTTATTAATGGCGGGTTATGCCTCGAATAATAAGTATTCCTTGCTGGGAGGCCTGCGGGCGGCGGCGCAATCGATTAGTTATGAAATTCCCTTGGCTTTATCGGTATTAGCGATTGTGATGATGTCTAATAGTCTCAGTACCATTGATATTGTCGAACAACAATCCGGTTATGGCATTTTAGGCTGGAATATCTGGCGCCAACCGGTGGGTTTTCTGATTTTCTGGATTGCCGCTTTAGCTGAGTGTGAACGTCTGCCTTTCGATTTACCGGAAGCGGAGGAGGAATTAGTCGCCGGTTATCAAACCGAATACGCAGGGATGAAATTCGCTCTCTTTTATGTGGGTTCCTACGTTAACCTCGTGCTGTCGGCCCTAGTTTTCGCCGTCCTCTATCTTGGTGGTTGGGAATTTCCTATCCCCGTCAATGCTTTGGCCGGCTGGTTGGGAGTGAGTGAAACCAATCCTTGGCTACAAATTATCACCGCTTCCCTAGGGATTACGATGACGGTATTAAAAGCCTATTTTCTCATCTTCATCGCTATTCTCTTGCGTTGGACCGTACCCCGGGTTCGCATTGACCAATTACTCGATTTAGGCTGGAAATTCCTCTTACCGGTATCTTTAGTTAACCTACTACTTACCGCCGCCCTAAAACTAGCTTTTCCCTTTGCTTTTGGCGGTTAATTCCCGTTTTTGCCCTGTTAACCTACTACCCCTCTGACCATCATGTTTAACATTCTCAAACAAGTCAGCGATTACGCCAAAGGTAGCATTCAAGCGGCGAAATACATCGGCGAAGGTTTATCCGTTACCTTTGATCATATGCGTCGTCGTCCGATTACCGTCCAATATCCCTACGAAAAGTTAATTCCCTCGGAACGTTATCGGGGTAGAATTCACTTTGAGTTCGATAAATGTATCGCCTGTGAAGTTTGTGTGCGAGTTTGTCCGATTAATTTACCAGTAGTGGATTGGACTTTTAACAAGGAAATTAAAAAGAAAGAACTCAAACACTACAGTATCGATTTTGGGGTCTGCATTTTCTGCGGTAATTGTGTGGAATACTGTCCGACTAATTGTTTGTCCATGACCGAAGAATACGAACTAGCGACCTATGATCGTCATGAATTAAACTATGATAACGTCGCCCTAGGCCGTTTACCCTACAAAGTCACCCAAGACCCGATGGTGACACCTCTGAGGGAATTAGGTTATCTGCCTAAAGGTGTTATCGAACCCCACGATTTACCCGCCGGTAGTCAACGCGCCGGTAAACGTCCAGAAGAAATTACCTAAAATGTCGGATGAATGCCCCCGCTAGATTTTTCGACAAGATACTCACCTTTGCGGGGGATGAAATCCGACCAGAATATCAACCGCAAAGCACGATTTTAATTCTACCATTTGTAGGTAAACTGTGTTATACTTAATTTATCCAGGGTCGAAGATTAATCAATGCTAGTCGTAGAAGCCAAGTTAAAAAACGGGACACCAGAACAATACCAAAAACTTGATGAAGCTA